>JAHQVL010000167.1 GCA_019634345.1 Rhodothermaceae bacterium | reverse complement strand
TACAGTGAAGTTGATCCAGCCGGTGGCGATGGAAGAAGGGTTGCGCTTTGCGATCCGAGAAGGCGGCCGGACGGTAGGAGCGGGTGTAGTATCGAAGATCCTGGATTAAGAGTATCAAAAAGGGGCTGGCCTGTGCCAGCCCCTGTTTATTGAAAGATAAAGTATGGCTAGTCAGAAGATTCGTATCAAGCTCAAGTCCTTTGATCATAGCTTGATCGACAAGAGTGCTGAAAAAATTATACGAACAGTTAAAGCAACTGGAGCTGTAGTAAGTGGGCCTATCCCTCTTCCTACACGCAAGTCAGTGTACACTGTTCTTCGGAGTCCACACGTGGACAAAAAGAGCCGTGAGCAGTTTGAAACGCGCAGTCACAAAAGATTGATTGACATTCTTTCAACGAGTAGTAAAACTGTTGATGCGCTCATGAAATTAGAACTCCCTAGCGGGGTTGATGTTGAGATCAAAGTTTGATCGAAATTGATTTAAAAGATTCATTACGCAATGTTCGCTCCCAAATTGATAAATAAGTTTTTGTATGTGCTGATTGCCTCCCTGATTGTTGTTGGGTGTGATTCCAGTGACGATGATGACGGAGGGGGTGATACGCCCGCTGCTGAATTATTTCAAGGCAGTTGGGAAGTGGTCTCAGCAGCGGATATGGGTGGCTCTCGAGATCAGACGGCAGTTATTGCGGACCGGGGTGTGCTGAGTATCGGGTTTGATGATGCGGAGATGTACACATTGGCTTTCGATTTTGTTGACGAAGCTGAAGAAGACCTGGGTGTTGATGGCGTGTATGCTATCTCCGAGTCAAATATGTCGGTTACGTTGACCGTTTCGTTGAATGGACTAAGTGTTCCGCTCGGTTTTAACTACCGATTCATCGATGATGACAGGGTAGAGCTTACCACCGTTGAAGCTTCGATTGCAGCGACAATTGGCCTTCTATTGGGGGCTTCCCTTGAGGGGAATGCCGTTTTGGTATTGGATCGGGTTGGATAGAGTTTGTCTGGGCCTTAAGCCCTTGAATCAGTTTACCTTTAAATAAATCAGTATAGCAGCCATGGGCAGCGGATTGATAGGAAAAAAAATAGGAATGACCAGCATCTTCACCGAAGACGGGGACAACATTCCTTGTACGGTTATAGAGTCACATCCTAACGTTGTGACCCAGCTAAAGATGGGTGATGGGAGTGATGGGTATAGTGCTGTGCAATTGGCCTACGGAGAGAAGAAGGAGAAGCGTACATCGAAAGCGATGCAAGGTCATTTTGACAAGGCAGGAACGACCAGTAAAAAGAAACTCGTTGAGTTTCGGGACTTTCCTGCAGAGGAGGTCGGATTGGGCGATGAGATGCGAATTGAAGATGTGTTTGAGGAGGGAGACATGGTCGATGTAGTCGGTACCTCCAAGGGGAAGGGATTCCAAGGTGTAGTTAAGCGTCATAATTTTGCTGGCGTTGGTATGCAAACTCACGGTCAGCATAATCGCCAACGTGCACCTGGATCGATCGGTCAGTCCTCGGATCCATCACGTGTATTCAAAGGCGTGAGAATGGCGGGGCAAATGGGGAATGAGCGCGTGAAGATTCAAAACCTTGAAGTTATACGCATTTACCCTGAGCACAATGTGTTGCTTGTGAAGGGAGCTATACCGGGTCCTAAGAACGGATTTGTAGAGATCCATAAGAAAAACTAGATCGTAGCGCCTACTACCGTGGGAAAAGCCATGGTATTAACGCACTCCAAATTTGCAAAGAAAAGAGTAGAGTAAAAGAGCAATGGAATTGAAGGTCCTTAAAATAGATGGCAAAAAAACTCGCCGGTCCGTCCAGATGAATGAGTCGGTTTTTGGGATTGAGCCAAACGACCATTCAATATGGCTGGATGTTCGCCGTATTCAGGCAAATGGGCGTCAAGGAACGCATAAGGCCAAGGAACGGAGCGAGATTACAGGGAGTACGCGAAAGCTGTATCGCCAGAAAGGTACAGGACACGCTCGTGCAGGTAGTGCCAAGTCACCTTTGCGCCGGGGTGGTGGAACAGTGTTTGGCCCTCGGCCGCGTAGTTACGGCATTAAAGTTAACCGGAAAACGCAATTGCTTGCCCGCCGCTCTGCGCTGTCTTATAAGGCAAAAGAAAATGCTATATATGTTGTAGAGGATTTTCAGCTTGAGCAACCAGATACGCAAGTATTGTTGAGCATGCTTGGCGCGCTAGAGGTAGGTAATTCAAATGTGTTGCTTTTGACTACATCGCATGATGAAAACGCCTACAAGTCTGGCCGGAATATTCCACGATTCAATGTTCTTGAGGCGCGGCAGGCTTCGACCGTAGATGTGTTAAGTGCTCAGACGCTGATATTACAGGAAGGAGCACTAGAGACGTTAAATACAAACTTAGCGCAGCGTGTTGCTGCTTCCACGTCGCAAGCAACCGAAGCCGAAGGAGAAGAGTAGGTTCGGGCACGAATTGATTATTAAACAGACCAATGGCTAGAACTATTTTAATAAGACCCTTTGTGACCGAGAAAATGTCTGCTCTTATGGAGCAAGGTCATTTTGCTTTTGTGGTTGACAAAGATGCAAACAAAGTGGAGATCCGCAAGGAAATTGAAAAGCGGTATCCTGGTGTAAGGGTGAAGGAGGTTAGAACGATCAATGTGCGGGGTAAGCGTCGCCGGCAATTTACGAAGCGGGGGGTGATAGAAGGGCGAAAATCTTCCTACAAACGGGCTATTGTAACATTGCAGCCTGATAGTGAGCAGATTGATTTCTTTGAGAATGTCTAAACGTGATAGGGTATTGTAATGGCAATCCGACAATTAAAACCCATGACACCTGGCCAACGCCATCGCTCGGTCTCGAATTTCGAGCGAGTGAGCAAGTCGAAGCCAGAAAAGAGCCTCATCGCTCCTCTTAAGAAAAAAGGTGGGCGTAATAATACAGGACGTATTATGGTTCGTCACCAGGGTGGTGGGCATAAGCGTCGATATAGAATTATTGATTTCAAGCGGAATAAGTTTGGCGTACCGGCGAAAGTAGCCGCGATTGAATACGATCCAAACCGATCTGCTCGCATCGCTCTGTTGGTCTATGCTGATGGAGAGAAGCGGTACATCATCGCGCCAAACGAGATTTCGGTTGGAACTACGGTGATGAATGGTCCAGATGCTCCTCCGGAGCCTGGAAATTGCTTGCCACTATCGCGAATTCCGGTGGGTACCTTTGTGCATGCCATCGAGATGAAGCCAGGCAAGGGCGCTCAGTTGGCGCGTTCAGCAGGTACGTTCGCTCAGCTTACAGCTAGAGAAGGGAAGTATGCAACGCTTAGGCTTCCATCTGGTGAAACGCGCATGGTGCCTGTTCGCTCTATGGCGACAATCGGTACTACGAGTAATCCTGAGCACAACAACATCGATGTGGGCAAGGCAGGACGGAAGCGATGGTTGGGTGTTCGGCCTAAGACGCGTGGTGTTGCTATGAACCCTGTGGATCACCCGATGGGTGGTGGAGAAGGGAAGGCCTCTGGTGGGCACCCGAGATCACCTAACAGTGTACCGGCAAAAGGATTTAAGACGCGACCAAAAAGGAAGCAATCGGATAAATATATACTTCGTCGCAGAGGGGCTAAGTAATTACGAGCCCGCATAAGCGAAAGCAGACGAACATAAAATTATAACTATACATGGCTAGATCACTTAAAAAAGGACCATTTGTCCATTTTAAGCTACAGAAGAAAGTAGATCAATTAAATGAAGGCGGCAAAAAGAAGGTTGTCAAGACCTGGAGTCGTGCATCCATGATCACGCCTGATTTTGTCGGACATACGTTTGCAGTACACAATGGCAAACAATTTATTCCTGTATATATCACTGAAAATATGGTAGGGCATCGTCTTGGAGAGTTTTCTCCTACACGTACGTTCAGGGGCCACGCAGGGGATAAGAAAGATAAGCGAGGAAAGCGCTAATTCGATAGACATTGTGACTTGAGAGGCATTAATACTGCCAAGAATTAAAAGGGTTATGGAAGCAAAAGCTGTACGAAAATATATTCGAAGTTCGCCAAGAAAGATGAGAACAGTGGCGAATGTGGTTCGTGGTCAACGCGTTCCTGAAGCAATCAATGCCTTGAATTTTCTGCCGCAAAAAGTAACGGATACAGTTCGGCGTACCATTTTGTCTGCAGTACATAATTTGATGGATAAGTATCAGGAAGAGCGGCTTGAAGAAGGTGAGTTGGTCGTGCGTGAGATTCGAGTTGATGAAGGGCCTCAATTTAAGAGATTCCGCCCTGCACCGCGTGGCCGTGCGCAGCCTATACTAAAGCGTACGAGTCATCTGACTGTTGTTGTAGGAACGCATGGTGAGGACGAAGAGGAGAGTGAAGAGGAATAAGGTAGGAGATTGGTTTCTTACAGCTGAATAGAATTTTTTAATGTCAAAATAGGGTTTAAAATTGGGTCAAAAAACGCATCCCGTCGGTTTTCGACTAGGCATCATTAGAGGTTGGGATTCCAACTGGTATGCTGAGAAAGATTTTTCTGAAAAGCTTGTTGAGGATGAAGAGATTCGCAAGTATCTCGCTGCACGTTTGAAGCGAGCTGGGTTGAGTCGTGTTGTTATAGAGCGTACTCCCAAAAGAGTCATATTGACTTTGCACACAAGCCGACCTGGTGTTGTAATTGGTCGAGGTGGTGCTGAGGTTGAGAAGCTCCGTGAGGAGTTGAAGAAGCTAACCAGCAAAGACATTCAGATCAACATCAATGAGATCAAACGTCCCGAATTGGATGCAGGCCTCGTCGCTCAGAATATTGCACAGCAACTGGAAGGCAGAGTTTCGTTTAGGCGTGCGATGAAGCAAGCGATTACTGCAGCGATGCGTATGGGTGCCGAGGGCATTCGTATCAAAGTGGGCGGTCGTCTTGGTGGGGCAGAAATGGGCCGAACTGAGCAGTATCTTGAAGGCCGTGTGCCCCTGCATACTGTGCGTGCAGATATTGATTATGCAGAGGCCAAAGCGTTTACCATTTACGGAATCCTTGGAGTGAAAGTATGGATCTTTAGGGGTGAAGTAATTGGGAAGCCTGATTTGAGTCCTAATGTTCAGGCTCAACGTCAGCAGCAGAGCAAGCAGCAGGAGCCGCCAGAAAGAAGACGGCGTAAGCGTCGTAGTGGTGCGAGAAAAGGCGGTGGATCTGGCGGTGGCAGAGGCGGTGGAAACAGCAATAAATCAGACAGCTAACGTATTTCCGGCGTTGGCCGGTAGAAAATAACCTTATTGGATAAGAGAGGGTGTCATTATGTTAATGCCAAAGCGTACGAAGTATCGCCGTGCTCAGAAAGGGCGCATTAAAGGCAATGCAACGCGCGGTACTCGTATAAATTTTGGGGACTTTGGTATAAAGGCGCTTGAGCCGGGACGAATTACAAGCCGGCAAATTGAAGCAGCCCGTATTGCCATGACTCGTCGGATGAAAAGGGTTGGACGTGTTTGGATTCGAATCTTTCCTGACAAGCCAATTACAAAGAAGCCGGCCGAAACTCGAATGGGTAAAGGTAAAGGGTCTCCAGAGTATTGGGTTGCCGTCATCAAGCCAGGTCGAATCCTGTTTGAAATTGGCGGTAACGTTTCACCAGAGCTTGCAAAAGAATCTTTGCGGCTTGCCCAGCAGAAACTACCAATTAAAACCAAGTTTGTGGTTCGTCCGGATTACGTATCCAACGAGTAACCCTTGGGAGATATAAGCGCCTACCAAAAATGAAAGCAAAGGAAATTAGAGAGCTAAGACTCGAAGAGATTGTGCAGCGAATTGCTGAAGAGCAGGAAAAACTTGATCAGCTCAAGTTCCAGCATGCAATCGCTGATTTGCAAAATCCAATGCAGATTAAGCATTCTCGCCGTCTTGTAGCTCGGTTGAAATCGATACTTAAAGAGAAAGCAGAATAATAGCTGCATCAAACAAATAACGGGTAGTTGGTGGGGTGTTGGCTCACCAAGCCGAAGAAAAAACACATGGAAGTAACAAAGCGAAATAGTCGAAAAGAGCGTGTGGGTCTGGTCGTGAGCGACAAGATGGAAAAGACCATTACCGTTGCACTTCAGCGGCAGGTCAAGCATCCTATCTACAAGAAGTTCTTGAAAAAGACCACCAAGTTGATGGCTCATGATGAGAACAATGAGGCTCATCAAGGCGATACAGTGAGGATCATGGAAACGCGACCCTTGAGTAAGAACAAAAGGTGGCGCCTGGTTGAAGTATTAGAGCGCGCCAAGTAAGCGACATACTTAGGAAACGCATATTCAAAGTTTAAAGGATATTAGGAAATAGCCATGATACAGCAGGAATCGAGACTATCAGTAGCTGACAACAGTGGAGCGAAGGAAGTACTCTGTATTCGAGTACTGGGAGGCAGTGGCCGTCGTTATGCCCGATTAGGAGATAAGATCATTGTCTCTGTTAAGTCTGCCATGCCAGGTGGAAATGTTAAAAAAGGGGAAGTAAGTACGGCTGTAGTTGTTCGCACCAAGAAGGAATATCGTCGAAAAGATGGTTCATACATTCGTTTTGATGAAAATGCAGCGGTGCTTTTGAATAACCAGGACGAGCCAAGAGGAACCCGTATATTCGGCCCCGTTGCTCGCGAACTACGAGAAAAGCAATTTATGCGAATTGTTTCTCTAGCACCTGAAGTATTGTAAATAGCTCCATGGGAATCTGGAGTTCGTAGCACTCTGGATCTCAAGGAATATAGAAGTTGAGAATTATGCCTCGCACAAAGAACAAGCAAAAAAAGCTTCATGTAAAGAAGGGCGATACAGTGATGTTGACCAAGCAGATTACTGCAACAGCATCTCTGAACTCAGATCGTCCGAAAGGTTATGTCGGTAAAATACTCCGCGTTTATCCAGAGCGCGAGCGTGTTATCGTTGAGGGTGTGAATTTGCGTATTCGGCATACGAAACCCAATCAGACGTATCCGCAAGGTGGGCGAATCCCTCGCGAAATGCCTATTCATGTGTCCAACGTGATGCCTGTAGATTCAAGCGGAAATCGCACGAGAATTGGGCGGAAGTGGATTCAGGATCAAGAGACAGGACGTGGGCGATGGATTCGCTACGCAAAGAGTACTAATGAAGAGTTAGACCGTTAAGGTTAAGCAGGATTATTCTGCAGTTGTTACACACTATATAGAACATGCGAGCAATGGCTTACACTGCACGTTTAAAAGAGAAATATCGCACTGAAGTGATTCCTGAATTGCAGAAGCAATTCAATTATGGCAATATCATGCAGGTGCCCAGGCTTGTGAAAATAAGCGTTAATAAAGGAGTTGGCGGTGCATCTCAAAATAAGAAGTTGCTTGAAGATGCAATTCAAGAAGTTCGGTCAATCACTGGGCAACAACCTATGATTGCGAAGGCACGAAAAAGTGTATCTAACTTCAAGTTGAGAGAAGGAATGCCGATTGGTGCATTTGTTACGCTTCGAGGAGATCGGATGTACGAGTTCTTGGACCGATTGGTAACACTGGCGCTGCCAAAAGTGCGTGACTTTAGAGGAATCCCTGATAAGAGCTTTGATGGCCGCGGGAATTACTCACTAGGGATCAAGGAGCAGATTATCTTCCCTGAAATCAATGTAGACAAGATTGATAATATCAGTGGATTAGACATCACCTTTGTTACCACCGCTAATACGGATGAAGAGTCCTACGCTTTGTTAAAAGCACTGGGAATGCCGTTTGTCAGACGAGAGACAGCGGATGCATAAAACGTTTATTCATTGTAAGAGATAGATAGAATATGGCTAAGAAATGTTGGATAGCTCGAGAGCGTAAGCGCCGTAAGATGGTTGACTTATATGCTGATAGAAGGAGCCGACTTAAAGCCGCTGGCGAATACGAAGCCCTTCAGAAACTACCACGAGATGCGAGCCCGGTTCGGTTGAAGAATCGCTGTGCATTAACGGGGCGATCTAGAGGGTATCTGAGAAAATTTGGAATCTCACGAATCAAGTTTCGTGAGATGGCACTTGCCGGCAAAATACCAGGAGTACGAAAAGCTAGTTGGTAAGAGTCTCGTTGATGAGGCCTGATCAATAGCCGAAAAAAATAATTGTTATATGAGTGGAATTTCTGATCCAGTTGCAGATTATCTGACCCGGATACGTAATGCGCAGAGCGCAAGACATCGCCATGTAGATGTACCTGCTTCCAAGTTGAAGCGTGCGATGACACAGATCCTTACCGAGAAGGGATACATCCGAAGGTACATTGATATTGATGATGGAAAACAAGGACTGATTCGATTGTACTTGAAGTATGACAAAGGCGGAAAGCCGGTCATTCAACTTCTAAAGCGTATCTCGAAGCCAGGATTGCGTACCTATGTTAATTCTGAGAAGCTTCCAAGAGTGATGAATGGGTTGGGCATTGCTATCCTTTCTACCTCAAAAGGGGTAATGACTGACAAGGAAGCAAGATTGATCAACGTAGGCGGTGAAGTACTGGCATACGTGTACTAGGCGGAAATAGACTGGACGCTGCAGAATTAACCAGTCAAGGAATTAAATATAAACTTACAAAATCAATCGAGGTCTGATATGTCTCGTATCGGCAAGTTGCCAATAAATGTTAGTGGTGGTGTAAGCATTAACATAGCCCCTAATAATCTGGTAACAGTTAAAGGACCCAAAGGTGAATTAAGCCTACAGGTTGATCCCGAAATAAAGGTTGCTGAAAAAGAAAGCCAGTTGGTTGTTGAGCGCCCTTCTGATCAGAAGCGACATCGTGCCATGCACGGTTTATACCGCTCATTGATCCATAACATGGTTACTGGAGTTACCGAAGGGTATAAAATTGAGCTGGAGGTAATTGGAGTAGGTTATCGTGCTTCAATCAATAATGGAGTGCTCGAGCTGGGCTTAGGATTTTCTCATCCTATTTATTTCTTGCCCCCAAAGGGTGTGAATATTGAAGTTGATCCCAAGCGTGGTAAGAACCCAATTATCATTATTGAAGGCATCGATAAGCAGATGGTGGGGCAGGTTGCAGCTAAGATTAGAAAATTAAGACCACCAGAGCCCTACAAAGGCAAAGGTGTTCGATATGTTGGCGAATACGTTCGGCGTAAAGCAGGTAAAACAGCTGGCCGATAGGTGCCTTGTTCTCTTTTTAATTATTGAATCCTATGCAGCACTGAAGGGTCAGCAATCTTTCAGTCATAGAAAAAAATGGCAAAAAACAGAAAACTCATTCGTCGTAATCGTATTCGGTTACGCATCCGCAAAAAAATCCAGGGAACGGCTGAGCGTCCTAGGTTGAGTGTATACAGGTCGAACAAGCATATGTATGCACAATTAATCGATGACTTGACCGGACGTACATTGGCGGCTGCATCTACGTTTGAAGGTGGCGGTTCTGGAAACCCGATAGAGAAAAGCAAGGAAGTTGGGAAACTTCTCGCGGAACGAGCTAAAGGTGCCGGACTCGATACGGCTGTATTTGACAGAAACGGATATCGATATCATGGCCGCGTCAAAGCGCTAGCGGAAGGTGCGCGAGAAGCCGGCTTGCAACTGTAGTACGTGCTCACTTGAGACAGAATATATTGCTAAACATTAGAAATCATGGCAAAAGGTAGAAATAGAAGAACACGCGATCGTGCAAGTGCTCCCCAAAAAGAGTGGATTGAGAAGCTTGTCTCTGTAAAGCGTGTTGCTAAGGTTGTAAAGGGTGGGCGACGATTTTCATTCAACGCAGTAGTCGTTGTTGGTGATGGACAGGGAGTTGTAGGTTCTGGACTAGGAAAAGCCAACGAAGTCGCGAGTGCTATCGCTAAAGGGACTGAAGACGCAAAGAAGAATGTAATTTCAGTGCCTATTAAAGGGGGCACGATACCGCATACGGTTATTGGCAAGCAGGATGCAGGGCGTGTACTTCTGAAACCTGCCGCTCATGGTACAGGTGTAATAGCCGGCGGTGGAGTCCGGGCTGTACTTGAATGCGCTGGGATTTCAGATATTTTATCAAAGTCACTAGGGTCGAGCAATCCTCACAATCAGGTTGCTGCTACTCTGGATGCGCTGGCATCATTGCAGGATCCGTTGGAAGTGGCGGAACGAAGAGGAATTCCCCTGAAGAAAGTATATGAGGGCTGATGCGTCCCATATTCACTCGAATTTGGGTTATAAGCAGCAAGAAAACATGGCACAGTTAAAAATAAAACAGACACGGAGTGTTATTCGGCAATCTAAGAAGCAGAAGCTCACTATGGAAGCTCTAGGTCTCCGAAAAATGCACCAAACGGTTGTTCACAACGATACACCGCAAATTCGTGGCATGATAAATATCGTGCACCATTTGATCACCATTGAAGAAATTGATTGATATGGATCTAAGTAATCTGAAACCAGCCAAAGGAGCGACAAAGTCGCGAAAACGAATCGGGCGTGGTGTGGGGTCTGGATATGGCGGTCACAGTTCCACGAGAGGTGATAAAGGTCAAAAGAGCCGTTCAGGTGCCAGTATTCCAATCTGGTTTGAAGGTGGTCAGATGCCTTTGCAGCGTCGGATCCCAAAATTCGGCTTTAAGAATCGTTTCCGCGTTGAGTATCGTGGAATTAATGTATCACGGTTGTCACGTCTTATTGAAGAAGGGCGTATCGATGCTGCAGAAGTCATTACTCCTGAAGTGATGGTTCAAGCTGGTATTGCACGGAAATCTGATTTGATCAAGATACTTGGAAGTGGAGAGTTGAGCTCCCCATTGAAAGTATCTGCTCACGCCTTTAGTGCCTCGGCTAAAAGCAAAATTGAAGGAGCTGGCGGGGAAGTTTTAGTAATTGGTTGATGGTTTTAGGCTCATTTTTGTGAGCCCATTAAATGGATAAGTTATGGCTGGCTTTGCCGAGAGTATTCGTAACATTTGGAAGGTAGAGGAACTGCGTCAGCGGATCTTCTACACGATCCTTTTGCTAGTAGTATATCGCATCGGTGCCCAGGTAACATTGCCTGGTGTAAATGCGAGCATATTGGCTAACGTAAGTAGCCAAAATACCAATAACCTGTTTGGGCTTCTTGATTTATTCGTAGGAGGGGCGTTTAGCCAGGCAGGTATCTTCGCATTGGGCATCATGCCGTATATCACGGCATCGATTATTATTCAGTTGTTGGGTGCTGTTTCCCCATACTTCCAGAAGCTTCAACGTGAAGGGGAAGAGGGGCGAAGAAAAATCACACAGCTAACGCGATACGGTACTGTACTGATTACCGCTGTTCAATCTGTTGGTTATGCGATCAACCTCCTTTCTGGCGCAACTGCTGAAGCAATCGCCATCGATTCCACGTTCTTCATGGTTACTACGGTGATTGTTCTTACTGCAGGAACTGTGTTTGTGATGTGGCTAGGGGAGCGTATTACAGAGAGCGGAATAGGGAATGGTATTTCACTCATCATTATGATTGGAATTATCGCTTTCCTTCCACAAGCTCTGTTTAATGAGTTTAGCAACTCTGCAAACTTCTTTATCTTCCTGCTTGAAATTGGTGTGCTAGGTGCCGTAATCGCATTTGTGATCCTGGTATCACAAGGGACGCGCCGAATACCGGTTCAATATGCGAAGAGAGTTGTTGGCCGGAAAGTGTATGGGGGTACAACGCAGTACTTACCTATCAGGGTAAATGCAGCCGGGGTAATGCCTATCATCTTTGCGCAGTCGATCATGTTTGTGCCAGCTACAATTGCTCAGTTTTTCCCTGACAGTGATGGGATGCAGGCATTCGGTGCCTGGTTCTCAGACATCTCGGGGTGGGGATATTCGATTGTGTTCTTCTTCATTTGTGTATTCTTTACCTATTTCTATACAGCGATTGCTGTAAACCCGAAAGAAATGGCAGATACGATGAAGCGTCAGGGCGGGTTTATACCTGGTATTCGGCCCGGTAAACAAACCAGTGAGTTTATCGATAATATCTTGACTCGAATAACATTACCTGGATCAGTCTTCCTTGGTTTTGTGGCGATCCTTCCAGCCTTTGCGATGCAAGCAGGAGTTATCACTGACTTTGCACTCTTCTATGGAGGTACCAGTCTTCTGATTCTGGTGCAGGTTACACTAGATACATTGCAACAAATTGAGAGCCACCTGCTCATGCGTCACTACGACGGATTCATGAAAGCCGGGCGCGTTCGTGGGCGGAGAGCCTTTTAAATCTAGGTAGCCTTTAAAGGTTGAACTACGTTCTTACTTATGGTCCATCTGAAAAACCTTCAAGAGATACAGCATTTAAGAGAGTCGGCACAATTGGTTAGCCGAACTCTTGCAGAAGTGGCTGGTCATATGCGGGAAGGGGTAACTACCCTGGAGTTGGACAAAGTGGCTGAAGCGTATATCACAGGGCATAATGCTCGTCCTGCTTTCAAAGGGTATAAAGTAGGGCGCGAAGTTTTTCCTTCAACCCTTTGTACCTCTGTGAATCAGCAGGTCGTTCATGGGATCCCTAATGACGTGCCTTTGAAGTCTGGCGATATTGTGTCTATAGACTGCGGCGTTCACTTGAACGGGTATTATGGAGATAGCGCGTACACGTTTGGGGTAGGGCAACTGAGTGATGAAGTAATAAAATTATGTCACGTGACCTATGACTCATTGTACAAAGGCATTGACAAGTCGCGTGTAGGATTTAGAGTAGGAGATATTTCAGAGGCGATACAGTCCTATTGTGAAGGGCATGGTTACGGTGTCGTAAGAGATCTTGTAGGCCATGGAATTGGTCGAAGCTTGCATGAGGCTCCTCAGGTCCCCAACTTCGGTAGAAAGGGAACAGGGCGAAAGCTAAAGAAAGGTTTGACTATTTGTATTGAGCCCATGATAAACATGGGTACTCATGAGGTTTACACTGGTGAAGATCGGTGGACCATAAATACCCTTGACGAATTACCATCTGCTCATTACGAACATATGGTATTAATCGATAAAGGTGAAGCAGAGGTCTTAAGTACCTTTGAATACATCGAAAATATAATAGAAGCACCCTATAAATTGGAGTTTACAAATGGCTAAACAAAAAGCCATAGAGCAAGACGGAGAAGTTATTGAAGCATTACCAAACGCTCAATTCCGGGTCCGTTTGGAAAATGGTCATGAAATACTAGGATTGTTATCTGGTAAGATGCGAATGCACTTTATCAAAATCCTTCCTGGTGACAAAGTAAAGATCGAATTATCCCCATATGATCTGTCCAAGGGGCGGATTGTGTATAGATATAAGTAATTTACTTGGGCTGAAGGAACGTGTAAGAACTTTTGTTCGAGTTGTACGTTTATCGTACGCTTTGCCCCTTCCGGGTGAATTTAAACCTTCTAACATATTGATCATTCCCATGAAAGTACAGGCGAGTGTGAAAAAAAGAAGCGCTGACGATAAAATTGTTCGTCGTAAAGGGCGCATTTACGTAATTAACAAGAAGAATCCGAAGCACAAACAGCGTCAAGGATAAGACGCAGCCTTCGTATAAAGAGTAGAGTATCATGCCACGAATTGCAGGTGTTGACGTCCCGAATAATAAGAGAGGTGAAATTGCTCTCACATCCATTTTCGGAATTGGGCGTTCGTTAGCAAAAGAAGTTTTACAACGTGTTGGGGTTGATTATAATCTCCATCCTAGCAAATGGAGTGAGGATGAGACTCGTCAAGTCCGCCGGCTTATTGAAGACGAGTACCTGGTAGAAGGGCAGCTCCGAACTGAACGACAATTGAATATCAAGCGATTGATGGACATTGGTTGTTACAGAGGGTTGCGCCATCGTAAAGGACTTCCTCTTCGCGGGCAGCGAACCAAAACGAATGCTCGAACCAGGAAGGGACGCAAGAAGACAGTGGCTGGTAAGAAGAAGGCCCCGCGTAAATAGATAATATTGATTGGTTGTAGTACATAAAACAGCATGGCTAAGAAGCAAAAAGGATCAAGGACAACTAGGAAAAAGAAGGTAGTTGTCGAAGCCAACGGACAGGCACACATCAAGGCGACATTCAACAACGTAATGATTACACTAACGGATCAGTACGGGAATGTGATTTCGTGGGCCAGTTCAGGGAAAATGGGTTTCAAGGGGAGCCGCAAGAATACTCCTTATGCGGCACAAGTAGCTTCATCTGCTGCTGCAAAAGAAGCACATGACCTTGGGTTGAGAAGGGTAGAAGTGTTTGTCAAAGGTCCTGGTTCTGGTCGTGAATCTGCTATCCGTGCGCTGTCTACAGCGGGATTAGAGATTGCTACGATCAGAGATGTAACTCCGATTCCACATAATGGCTGCCGGCCTCCTAAGCGACGACGTGTTTGATCACGCGGTGCAAGTCGCTTTGGTATAACTTCCGGCTACGAGTCAACAAGGCTCGTACGTTTGTCAGTTTAATATTTAGCAAACGAGAGGTAACATATGGCCCGATATAGAGGCCCTAAACAAAAAATTGCACGGCGATTTAAAGAGCCGTTGTTTGGCCCGAGCAAATCGCTCGAGCGAAAACCATATCCGCCCGGTCAGCATGGCCGAGGTAGACGAGGAAAAGAGAGCGAGTATTCTGTTCAGCTCAAAGAGAAGCAAAAAGCAAAACATACCTATGGATTGCTTGAAAGGCAGTTTAGAAATCTCTTTGAGAAAGCAGCTCGCAAGAAAGGGGTAACTGGTGAGAATTTGCTGAAGTTTTTGGAAGCGCGTTTAGATAATACTGTATTCCGTCTCGGATTTTCTATGACTCGCAGGCAAGCAAGGCAGTTTGTTACACATAATCATGTTTTAGTAAATGATCGTGTTGTGAACATCCCTTCATATCAATTACGAGCTGGTGATATCATTGCGATTCGACCTCGAAGTAGAAAATGCGTTTCTATTCAAGAGGCCGCTAAGACCAATCGCAAATCGTTTCCTTGGTTGGAAGTAGAGCGTAAAGATTTGCGAGGCAAGTTTCTTGACCTCCCTAATCGCGAGGATATCCCTGAGAATATACGTGAGCAACTCATCGTTGAGCTCTATTCCAAGTAGGATCCTTCTACTTGGAGCCTTTGTGCATCTTTCTTGATGCGCAAAACAAAAAATATATTAATTGGGTCTTTGACAAATTAAAGAATAAAGTACTGAATATGAGTACATACACGATCCAGATGCCAGATGGCGTTCAGCCAGAAGAAATGACAGATACCCATGGCGTATTCGTCATACAACCTCTTGAGCGCGGATATGGAGTAACGATTGGAAATGCGCTGCGTAGAGTTTTGCTGTCCTCTTTGGAAGGGGTATCTATAACTGCAATAAAGATAGATGGCGTTCAACACGAATTTTCCACTATCCCTGGTGTTATCGAGGACGTTTCAGAAATCATCCTGAACCTCAAAGCTGTACGGTTTAAGCCTAACGATACGGTGGATTCAAACATCCATCTCGTGTTGCGCGGCCCCGGAGAATGGACAGCTAAGGATATTGGCGACGCTACCAATGACTATGAGGTCCTAAATCCCGATTACCACATTGCTGAGCTTTCTGAAGGAGCTGAACTTTCGGTTGAGCTGCGAATGGGAAGAGGGCGTGGTTACGTTCCTTCAAATGAGAACAAGCATGCCGACGATCCAATCGGGGTAATTGCAATTGATTCTATCTTTACGCCGATCAAGAACGCAAGGTATACAATCAATCCTACCCGTGTAGGCCAGAAAATTGATTACGAACGATTGGTGCTAGATGTAACGACGGACGGTTCTGTGACTCCAGAAGATGCCTTGCATCAAGCTGCTGTCATCTTGAAGGATCACGTTGCACTGTTCCTCAAAATCGATGAGCCGTCGCAGCCAACTGTTGAAGAGAAAGAGGTTGATGCTGAAGTTCAACGAATTCGTGAGCTACTGTCACAGCCAGTAGACGAACTAGATCTTTCAGTTCGTGCACACAACTGCTTGAAAGCTGCAAACATTAAAAACATCGGTGATCTGGTTCGTAGAGACGAGCCTGAGATGCTGAAATTCCGAAACTTTGGCCGCAAGTCATTGCAAGAACTTATGCAAGTGCTTGAAGAACGTGGCCTTCACTTTGGGATGGACGTTGATAAGTACATGCAAGACTAATTGCATGGAGTTGCTCAACTAATTAGAGCAGAGGACGAACAGTTATCGGATTCAACATGTATCTGATTTCTGGGTAAAAAAAGCCCATTGTAACAATGAGACATCAGAAGAAAGGATTTAAGCTAGGGAGAACCCACTCGCACCGGAAAGCGACACTAAGCGCTCTTTCCAACGCGCTCATCATGCATAAGCGCATAACCACAACGCTAACTAAAGCGCGTGCTTTGCGTATGCATGTTGAACCGATTATCAGCAGAGCTAAAGAAGACTCTACTCATAATAGACGCCAGGTTTTCCGTTACCTGCAGGATAAACAAGCCGTTACCGAACTCTTTGGAGAGGTATCTCAGAAAGTTGGTGATCGCCCAGGTGGTTATACACGCATCATTAAGCTTGGTCAACGAGCAGGTGATGCAGCTGAAATGGCAATCATTGAGCTTGTAGATTACAACGATGATGGTTCATCTACTTCTTCAAAACAAACTTCTCGAAGAAGAACTCGACGTGGCCGTCGTAAAAAAGTAGAAGAGGGAGCCGCAGCAACAACAGCGTCTGCAGTAGCAGAGGCAGAAGAAACTGTAGCTGAAGTAGAAGAGGAGGTCGTCGACGAGGTAGAGGAAACAGTGGAAGAAGTAGCTGCCGAAGCTGAAGAAGAAGTGAGCAACGAAAGCGATGAGGCTGCTGACGGTGAAGATGAGGAGAAAAAAGAGGAATAATAACTCTCTATTCAACTCAATTTAGTTTCTTAAGGCACTTCCTTTGTTCGAAGTGCCTTTTTTTATTCTTGAAAATCTTTGCAATGTGACGAATTTGCTTCAGGAACTGGCCAATCATCTTACGTTTTAATATTGCATGATTGAAGTTTCGGAAATCTTAAAAGGAGCGCACATCAGTGTCGATGAGGAATACGAAGTAAAATTAGCTGATCTTTTATTGCTTTGTAGAAAGCATCTGCATTCTGTTGATGAAGAGCTCATTGAGCGCGCCTATCGTTTAAGCTACTGGGCACATCGAAACGATAGACGGGCATCGGGTGAGTTATATATAAACCACCCTATTGCAGTAGCCACTATTGTAGCAAAAGAAATCAGCTTAGACGATATAAGCGTTGCTGCTGCATTACTGCACGATGTCGTTGAGGATACCGAAATTTCCCTCGATTTTATCAGGCAAGAGTTTGATGATAATGTGGCCATCATCATAGATGGGGTCACGAAAATAGAGGGAGTCTTTGCTTCCCGTGAGATGGTACAGGCGGAGAATGTCCGAAAATTGATGTTATCTATGGCATCAGATATTCGCGTTATTCTCGTCAAGTTTGCAGACCGCCTCCATAACATGCGGACCTTGGATTCTTTACCTCGAAAGAAACAACTCAAGATCGCTAGTGAGACCATTCAACTCTTTGCCCCATTAGCCCATCGGTTCGGTTTGTTTGCTATTAAAGGTGAACTGGAGGACTTATGCCTCAAGATTCTCGAACCGAAGGCCTATTTTGAGATAGCTGAAGGACTAAAAGCGACAAAAAGGGAACGAGAAGCCTATGTAGAAGCCTTTATTCGTCCACTTAGAGAGCAGCTTACAAGTAAAGGATTCGAATTCGAGATATATGGCCGGCCCAAACACATCTATTCTATCTTCAGAAAGATGCGCAGGCAAGATAAGCCCCTTCAGGATATCTTTGATTTATTTGCAATTCGGATTGTTCTGAAGGAGGATGGCAAGCAAGGCAAGGAAGACTGTTGGAGGGTATATTCCATAATTACTGATCTGTACCCGCCTTTGCCTGAGCGATTCCGCGATTTTATATCTGTGCCTAAGTCTAACGGCTACCAGAGCTTGCATACCACTGTGTTGGGCCCTGATGGACGCCGCGTTGAGGTTCAGATACGGACCCGTGAGATGCATATTATTGCAGAAAAAGGCCTGGCAGCACACTGGAAATACAAAGAGGGCTTGAATGATTCTGACCAGCGTGTTGATAAATGGCTGTCGTGGGTAAGAGATTTACTTGAGAACCCAAGGCCAGAAGAAGCCACGCAATTCGTTCAAGACTTCCGTCTGAATTTATACGATGAGGAAATTTATGTTTTTACACCAAAAGGTGATTTACTGAATCTTCCGAATGGGGCAACGCCCGTCGACTTTGCTTATCAAGTGCACACTGAGGTAGGCAATCGCTGTATTGGTGCCAAAGTGAACGCGCGAATGGTGCCCCTTTCCCACAAGCTCAAAAGTGGCGATCAGGTTGAGATCATCACCTCTAAAAAACAGACACCTCGTCCTGATTGGATAAAGTTTGTAGTTACCCATAAAGCACGGAGCAGAATCCGACATTGGATTAACGAAGAAAGAAGACATACTACGTCTATAGGGACTGATATCTGGCGAAAAAAGGTGAAACGGCTCCGCTTACAGATCAATGACCGCGAGCTTCAGAGATATGCCAATAAGCTCAAGTTTCCTAGCTTGCAGCATATGTTTTATGAGATAGGAGCTGGTCTGTTTGATATCAAAGAACTTGTGAGTCTAATAGAGGGGAAGGTAGAGGCAGAACAAGGCAGTATAGAAGAATTAGCGGGGGACACCAAAGAAGGCCCCATTCGATTACAGTACGACAAATTTGTTGACACTGCGCAGTCTAAGGGGCAGCCAGCCCTTCTTATAGACAATGAACTCCATACTGATATTGTAACCAGCTACGCAACGTGCTGTAATCCAATTCCAGGCGATGAAGTCTTCGGCTATTTGAGTAAAACAGGGAGCATCAAGATTCATCGCCTCAATTGTAAGAATGCAACCAACTTGCTTGCTACTCATCCTGACCGAATTATGCAAGTCGAATGGAGTCGTCAACGCGATGTGCAGTTTGTTGCAGCCCTGCGGCTCATTGGGGAAGATAGAGTTGGCATCTTGAACGATATTTCGACAGTAATCTCGAAAAATATGAAAACCAATATCCGTTCAATGTCGATCAACTCAGAAGACGGTGTGTTCGAGGGGAGAATTGTTGTAAGTGTAAATGATCTAACCCATCTCCATCGATTGATCCAACGACTTCGACGGGTAAACAGTATCCAGGGAGTATATCGGTTTGAAGAATAATGAAGGATCTGTTAATAAAATGTAACAGAAAAGCGACTTCATTTAATAAATTACTTCAGCTGTTTAGCGTCAACTGTTTAGACTCGATCTTCTTGCTTCGTATTTGATTGCAAAAGTAGGATATTCCAGGAGGATGATGTCTGTTATTGATTCTTAGTGGCATTGAACAGATTGTGCTACTAGGGCCTTCAATGGCCGTCTATTCTTTAATGTCCGTTTTTACTTTACCGCAACCAATTTTATTCTACCACTCTGATTAATAAACCTCTTACAGAAACTCTATTCAACTTAGACTTTGGGGCTCCCTCTCTTGTCAATAAACCGTCTGGAATTCGTTGCTCTAAGTAGTTACTTTACATGTAGCTACATAAAAAATAATTGCATGAATATCCCATTATGGAGGACAAAATAAAGACCCTCACCAAGAAAGATGTAGCCCGCAAAGTGTCAGATCTAGTGGGTGAACCTATTTACAAAAGTGAACCCTGGGTTAATGCTGTTATTGAAGCGTTAGGCGAACTCATGGCCAGTGCGGACCCAGAATTGCGCATCGAGTTAAGAGATTTCGGTGTATTTGAAGTAAAGAAAACCCGGGCAAAGCCTAAAGCCCGCAATCCCAAAACCAATGAGACGGTTTTCATCCCCAGCCGTCGAAAAACACACTTTAAGCCCAGCAAGAGGCTCAAAAAGATCCTCCAGGTACCTTTGGTTGACCTTGAGTATTCCGTACCAAGCGGCAGCGCAGATTCATTGATAGAATCTGCCTTCATTTCCCACAATGGAAACGGACATCACTAAGAGTACAATCAAGAGAAAAGTTGCGGTAGGGAAGTGATAGACTGCAAATTAGCTGTTGTTTGCTACCCAAGGGTAAGTTGATCTGTGTATGTCTGAACCTATCACTGAAGGACGCATTATCGGAATTGATTACGGTAAACGGCGCGTGGGTATTGCTATATCTGATCCGCTAAAACTGTTTTCTATCCCAGTAGGTACTTTTGCTCCCAGAGATGCACTGAAAGAAGTATCCAAAATTCGAGGGAATGAGGGTATAGAAGCGGTAGTTATTGGCTGGCCCCTTACTATTGAAGGAGAAGAGGGAGTGGCCACCGAACGTGTCCAGCGATTTATCAATCAGCTAAAGAAAGCACATCCAGGGGTTCCACTCCACAAAGTTGATGAGCGTTATTCATCGCGAAGAGCAATGAGCGCATTGGTAGAAGCCAATGTGAAAATGAAAGCACGAAGGCAAAAAGGTAGGATCGATTCTGCTGCTGCAGCTATAATTCTGCAGGATTACCTTGATGAATCTGCTTAGAGCTGCTCGCCAAAGGAAACGGACTACGGGCTTTCTGGTATATGTACTCATTTATTTTGTGGATCTCGCAAAAGGTACATGATTTTACCAATTCACGTTTATGGTTCACCTGTGCTTCAGGAGCCGACGATACCAGTAAAGGAAAATACACCCGAGTTGCAGGAGTTGATCGACAACATGCTAGAAACCATGCATGGTGCTTCTGGCATTGGATTAGCTGCTCCCCAAGTTGGCCGTTCAGAACGTCTTTTTGTGGTTGATGTAAGCCCTCTTGTAAAGGAAGAACCTGGCCTCCCCGAGGATCCCCTTGTCTTTATAAACCCACAAATTACGGAAGAGGGGGATATGGATGAGGAGTATGAAGAAGGCTGTTTGTCTATCCCTGATTTAAGAGAATACATCGTGCGGCCGGAAAGCGTCTCTGTGACCTTTTTGGATCGAGACTTTAATGAGAAGCATCTTGAAGTAGATGGGATGCTGGCAAGGGTTATCCAGCATGAATATGACCATCTAGAAGGCATTCTGTTTATTGACCATATTAGTTCCTTTAAGAGGCGCCTTATGAGAAGAAGGTTAAAGGATATGATCAATGGAAAAGTTCAGGCTGATTATCCCATATACACTTGGGAAAACCAGGGTGCATAACCGGTTTTCAACCGGGGTCGATTAGTTAGCTGATCTCTACGAGCAGATCATTTTTTGAGATAGCTGCTCCTTTTTCTGTGTGGATCTTTTTAATTACCCCAGACGCAGGGGCTTTAAGCTCGTTCTCCATTTTCATCGCTTCCAATATCAAGATTCCCTGCCCTTTCTCAACGTGTTGGCCTTCTTCGATTAATACATCCAGTACCAGGCCTGGCATAGGGGCTTTGATGATCTTCTCCTGAGAATCTTCCGAATGACTCATCCCAAATTGTTGGAGCAATAAGTCCCGCCTATTTTTTATGTTTACCTGAATTGCTGTTCCATTTATTGTAATAGTGTAGGAACCAAAAACTTCTCTGTGAATGTGCATATCATAGCTTTTTCCTTCCAGTAGAAGCGAATACGTTCCTGGGCCAGTTGCTACCAAGGACGCCTGTTCTGGGATGCCATTTATCTTCAGAACGGCTTCGCCAAAATCAACTTCGTATTCATTGTCTCTTACAATGGAGTGATATGTAGCTGATTGCGGCATACGTACAGACCGGTCTAGAATGAGTGAGTATAGTGGTATCTAGATAGAACCTTTGGGAAAAGATGTATGAGTACCCTTTTGACTCCAGAATTGTTGCTTTCGGGATATGCAATGGGCTGTTTTCCTATGGCAGAGGAGCGTCACAGCAATGATATAAATTGGTACGCCCCAGATCCAAGAGGAATCATTCCTCTCGATCAGTTTCATATTCCCAAAACATTGCGCAAATTAGTGCGCAAGCGTGCCTTCAGCGTTGTTTCAGATAAAGATTTTACAGGGACGATGCTCGGGTGTGCAGAGCGGGAGAATACTTGGATCTCAGATCAAATCATCGAAGCCTATACAGCTCTCCATGTTTTGGGATATGCTCATAGTATTGAGTGCTGGCAAGAAGACCAATTAGTTGGAGGCCTGTATGGGGTAGCAATTGGGGGTGCCTTTTTTGGAGAGTCTATGTTTTCCCGAGTTCGAGATGCTTCTAAAGTTGCTCTTGTTCACTTAGTATACCGGCTGAGAGCCAAAGGATATATCCTGCTTGATACCCAGTTTATTACTCCTCACCTGGTGCGCTTTGGAGCTATTGAGATTCCCAAGGAGCAGTATGAGCATGAACTTAGAAAAGCAATTATGGTTAATGTAGATCCCTGGGATTACATCTTTGAATTCAATCTTTCGAACACCTCTTAACCCCTGAAAAGTGAAGTTATCTGCATTCCTTTTTATAGTCGTCTTCTCAAGTATCCTTCTGATAGCTTGTGAGAACTCTGAATCTAACTCATCTCAACCACCTCCTTCACAGCAGGTTAAATACAGCAACGCGTCCACTTCGGCCTCTGGAGATAGTCTAAATATCCAGCTTTTCAACAAGGTGATGGACTATGCTAAAGAGCATACATTAAGTGATCAGCCCTTGGGTATAATTATCCAAGAGGTTGGAGAATGGTTTATGGACATTCCCTATGTGGCTGGTTCCTTAGATGAACATGAGCAAGAAAGATTGGTGGTGAAATTAGACGGGTTTGATTGTGTTACATTTGTTGAAAGTACCCTTGCATTGTCTCGCACAATTGCTGATGCATCGTACAGCTTTGAGTCCTTTAAGACCACGCTTATCGAGCAACGATATCGGGCGTCTGCCGTTGATGGGTATTGCAGCCGGCTGCATTATTTTTCTGAATGGATCTATCGGAATGAGGAGAAAGGAGCTGTTCAGAATATAACAGAGAATCTGGGAGGAGTGCGGTTAGAAAAGACCCTAAACTTCATGTCCTCCCACAGAGACAGCTACCCCCAGTTAGCATCAAGTGACAGTCTGTTTTCAGAACTGATTGATGTGGAGAACACCCTTGCCGGTTTAGACTTATTCTATATTCCTCAGAATCAGATTCGAGCTGTTTATGACCTTCTGCAAGAAGGCGACATTATTGCGCTAGCGACAGATATAAATGGGTTAGATGTAGTGCATACAGGGTTTGTCCATAAGTCTGAGGCAGGAGAAACGGGATTGATGCATGCATCCACCACAAAAGGCGTGACAGTTTCGCCAGATCTTCAAGACTATGTAGAGAACAATAAGAGGCAGATTGGCATTTTGGTAGCCCGCCCAATGAAGTAACTCACTCTTAGTGAATAGCCCCTTTTGCAAACATGGTAGCCCTTCAACGATTAGGAATTTTTACCAGTGGAGGAGACGCTCCCGGTATGAATGCTTGCCTTCGTGCAGTTGTTAGAACTGCAGTATCTAATGACATAGAAGTCGTAGGCATTCGTAGAGGATATGCTGGAATGATCGATGGTGATTTTGTTGAGATGGATGGCCGATCCGTGTCCAATATATTGCATATGGGAGGCACTATTCTTAAGAGTGCACGGTCAGATCGATTCAGAACCGCGGAAGGTAGGCTTGAAGCACAGAGGCAGTTAAAGGAAGCTGAGATTGATGCTCTAGTTGCCATTGGAGGAGACGGGACGCTACAGGGAGCATCGATTTTTTACGAAGAGCATAAGATTCCTGTGGTCGGATGCCCTGGTACGATTGATAACGACCTTTTCGGTACAGATGATACCATAGGTTACGACACTGCCCTAAATACGGCCTTAGAAAATATTGACCGAATTCGAGATACTGCCGATGCACACAACCGGTTATTTCTAGTAGAGGTCATGGGTAGGGACTCAGGTTTTATAGCTCTTCATTGTGCTATTGGAGGTGGGGCCGAACTGGTGCTAATTCCAGAGACACTCACGGATATGAAGTCTGTGAAAGATAAAATCAAGTCATTGATGTTTTCTCAGTCGAGATCTTCGATCGTAGTTGTTGCAGAAGGTGAAGACTTTGGTGGGGCTTCTAGGATAGCTGAAGAGTTGCAGAACGATAGTAGTTTTGCTTCGATTGATCTACGGGTCAGCATTTTAGGACACACACAGCGGGGAGGGGCACCCAGTGCAAGGGATCGCGTATTGGCAAGCCGATTGGGTTGTGCAGCTGTTGAATCCTTGTTGGAGGGGCATTCCAACATAATGGTGGGTATGATAAATGACGAGATTAAGATAACTCCTATGCGAAATGTATGGAGTCGAAAGAAAAATATAGATTATGAGCTGCTTCGGCTTTCCGAGGTGCTCTCCTAATAAGGTGATGAGCCATGAAACACCATCCTCCAATTGGAGAAGTAAAAGGGAAAAAGGAAGAAATCGAGGAAATGTTTGATGCTATTGCGCCTCGATATGATCTTTTAAATATGGTCCTCAGCGGAGGTGTTGATCGATCTTGGCGGAGGAAAGCAATCAATTGGTTAGCTGAACACGAGCCACAGCGTATCTTGGATATCGCAACGGGTACAGCTGACCTGGCAATCGAATCTATGCGATTGCAACCTGAAAAGGTAATCGGTATCGACATCGCAGAAGAAATGCTAAAACGGGGGCGGGTCAAGATTTCTAATAATGACATGGCAGAATATATCACCTTGCAAAAAGGGGATGCCGAAAAATTACCCTTCTCCGATTCTCAGTTTGATGCAGCTATTGTAGCTTTCGGAGTAAGGAATTTCGAAAACCTGGGTAAGGGATTATCTAACGTGTTTCGAGTGTTGAAGCATAACGGAACGCTCGTAATCCTGGAATTTAGTCAACCCGGTAAGTTTCCGATAAAACATCTTTACAATTTCTACAGCAAAACGTTTTTGCCCTTGATTGGCCGGTTAGTCTCAAAAAATAGCGGTGCATACGATTATCTACCGGAATCAATTGCTGCATTTCCTCACGGAGATGATTTTCTTCAAATAATGAGTGAAGCAGGGTATACGGATGTTCAGCAGAAACAGCTTACTTTTGGAATTGCCTCTCTGTATAAAGGAAGAGTCAATAAAAAGAGATAATGAGAGCGTTCTTAGAACTGAAGTAGGGAGGGGGCTTAATCGATGTGCTTCAGGTTAGCCAACTCCATTTTGGTTATGAGAATCGAGATACTTCGTTAGGCGCACTTCATTGATGTCGCCTTCGCTTGTATACTCGACATGATCCATAAGCCTTCTCATAATGTGAACGCCAAACCCACCTGCTTGCCGTTTCTTAGCCAGTTCAAAGATGTCTGGCTCATGATACTCACGTGGCTGGAAGGATTGCCCTTCATCGCGGATACAGACCGTGCATCGATCTGAGAAAATAATGATGCTTACATCAAGCTTGCAGGCTTCATCTCCCCGATAGGCGTGTTTAATGACGTTGGTACATGCTTCATCGACAGCAACCTTAAATTGCTCAACAGATCGATTGCTGAAACCTGCCTCAACAGTGTGTTTTTCCACAAAGCTGCGCACTGCTTCCAAATAACGAGTAGAACTCGGAACGGTTAGGCTATATGTTGAGCGACCCACAGTGATAGCAGTAGTTAGTTTAAGGAGGTATGGAAAACAGTATTACGCATTTCAATCATCGGCCTGCGTTACACCAAACTTTTCAATGGCTTCTTTCTCTGTATCTACAATGTCGAAGAGCATCGGGAAACCCAGCAAATCAAAGACATTAAATACCTTGGGTTGTAGTGCGGCAATTTTAATGTCCCCACCACTGTCTCTGAGCTCTTCGATATACGCCATAAACACACCCAATCCTGCACTAGAGATGTATTGCAAGTTTGCACCGTTGATTACAATGCGGTGTTTTTGCTCATCTCTACACTTTTGAATTGCGGCCTCTAATTCAGATGCCGTATGTGCATCCAATTCTCCATTTAGGTCTAGCACTTCTACTGATGAGCCAGATCTAAATCCAACAGAAAAATTGCTCATAATCTATCAACTCCAAATTCACTAAAGGCAAATTGCAACGAATTCATAACTATTAACTTGTAGGTTCTACTGGAACAGAAAGAGTGACTGACTTTTGGCTTTTCGGGGATGGCGTGGAAAGATGTATCCCATGCCATTTAATTACCACCAGAGTCATGTCATCGTCATAGATTTCTTGACCAAGGAAAGAATTCAAATCGTTAAGCAAGGCTTCATGTATACCCGTTGCATCTTCGTATCGATAGCTTTGTAGGGCATTAAGTAGCCGCTCGTAACCATATTCTTCCCCTTCGCTGTTTCGGCTTTCTATGATTCCATCTGTATAAAGCACAAATACATCTCCGGGTTGCAGAGAGATCCGCTCTTCTTGTAAAGCTTTGTCAAACAAAGCTCCCCGATCCAATCCCAGGCCTATACCAGAAGGACGCAAATACTTTGCCTCACCATTTAGATTAATGGTTGCGGCAGGACAATGGCCTGCCCGGCCAATAATAAACTCTTCTTTTTTCAGGTCTAAGAGCCCATATATTACGGAAATAAAGACATTTTTTTCTAAAGAACCAGATAATGCTGCATTTGCATGTTTGAGAAATTCTATGGGTCTTGGAGCTAATCGGCTGGTAGATTGAAAAATCCCCTGCATTTCTGCCATATAAAATGCTGCAGACGCGCCTTTTCCAGAGACATCTCCAATAATGATGCTTAACCGATCCTCGTCCAGTTGAAGGAAGTCATAATAGTCTCCACCTACTCGTTCGGCTGATACATTCGAAGCTGCAAGGGTAACACCATGCAAAGAAGGTAACGATTGTGGGAGTAGCTTACGCTGGACCTCCCTGGCAATGTCTAATTCACGAGTAAGCCGCTCTTTTTCAAGTTGTTCTTCAAAGAGACGCGCATTATCCATTGCAATTGCAGCCTGTGCAGCGTAAATCTGGATAGAGTCTATGTCATCTTGCTCGAATCCATGTGTTACGTCTTTTGTAACGAAAAGAACACCTAATACTTCGTCTCTCGTAATCAGTGGTACAGCTAATAAGCTGCCGAATCCATCACCAGCTCTCACATCCAATCGGTGGTCCGTTAGTGCATCGCCAATAAGTACTGAAGATCCTACGGAAGAGGCCTCGTCGTAAAGGGCCGTAGAGTCAACAACGCGATCTACGTATCCGCTATCAATATTGTAAGAGGCTACCAGGTTGGGGCGAAGAGAGCCGCTTTGTACATCAGCGACTGCTAGCCAGGCCGATACAGCAGAACCAGCTTCAACAGGCGAAGAGGCGATTTTGGAGTATAATTTCTCTGAGTCGAATGCTTGATTAACAAGATCGGTAAGCGCGTGCATCACAGCACGTTCGTGCTCCCTACGCTGAAAGTCTCCAGTAGTCGGTAAGTGGAATAGCAGAAGGAGGAGAGAAGCCGTGCAATACAGTATCCCAAAGCAAACCGTCAAGAGAATGAACATGTACAACACGTAATTATAAAATCGCATGTAGACGAACATGTCCGATAAGTACGGTGACGGGGCCGGCAGACTGGTCATTCCAAGTGAAATGAGTAGGCAGAATAGGACCACTAATGACAGGCTAATGCTTATCAGTTTCTGCTTGAAATTAAAGTAGACAATCCAGGAAGCCCTCAAGGAGTTAATCACCATTAACCCTACTGCGGGGAGCAAGGCGATGGATTGGAGAACATTAAGGCTCTCGTCTTGTGGGGACTTCATGAAGAATGTCAGAGAGAATACAGCCATAGCTGCCATCAAGAAATTCCAGTTTCTCTGACTCGTTTTGGTGCGCTTGAATAATACAAGCTCTCTTATTCTAAACAGCGCATACAGGCTGAAGAAAACCCCGATAATACTGAGTAAAGACGACCTTATAATGGTAGTTAATACACGAGGGATGCCATTATTAAACTCCGATTCTGCCTGGAAGATATCGATGAGTTCTGGATCATCTCCTCTGAATATCGAAGTGGTGAGGCTGGCCGCAAGTATAAAAAGAATACCAAACACCAGAACCGTCCAAAAAATGCGCGCAGGTGAGGATTGGCGTGAGTTGAACCTTTTCGCAAAGAGGAGCCAAAGTGCGAAAAAGCCGAGAAGAACGGAAATGTTTTGGGTAACTTCGAAGAGAACTGGTGATTCAGCTCCCCGTTGCATAGCAAGCGTGTGATATACAAAACCTATCACAAAGGACGCAACCGCCATTAGCAGCAACACCACACGACCAAATCTTGATCTGGTGACTAACGACCCTAGCCGTTCAACGTTTTGTAAGTAGGTATGTACTGGCATGCGCGCCGTGTACGAGCTGCTATTGACTGAATGATTGTATGGATCAGATGACTGCCATAACTTAATGATACTACACCTGTAGATAATTGTTACAAAGTCACTGTCTCCTTATGTGGGTCCTAAGTTAGTGATTTTGGAGGCTTTGTGGAAGCTAAGATCAAGATTTTTAATCGTTGATATACTATGAATGCAATTGAACTTTGGTTAGAACTCGATGATGATCTTCATGAACTGGTCATTGCTGAGCTAGATGAGTTAGGGAGCGAGGGGTTTGTTCAAGAAGAGAACCTGCTGAAAGCATATGTCCCAGAAGCAACCTGGGGCGAGGACCAAAAAGAACAACTTTCAAAACGGTTAGGTCAACTAAATACAAAATCTAGCTGGGAGGAACGGGTCATTCAGCAACAAGATTGGAATGAACCCTGGGAAAAGTCAATCAAACCCATAAAGGTTGGGGATTTTTATGTTCGACCTAGTTGGTCCGAAAAAGCACACAATGGGGAGGAAAGCCTGATAGAGATTATCATCGACCCCAAAATGAGTTTTGGTACAGGGCATCACGAGACAACTCGTCTTGTGCTCCGGGAATTACCCTCCTTTGTGAACAAGGGGGATAAAATCCTGGATGCTGGGGCCGGGACGTCCATCTTGTCTATTGCGGCGATTAAAAAAGGAGCTGATGTAGCGATTGGTTTTGATATCGATGAATGGGCTGTAGATAACGGCAATGAAAATGCTCTCAGAAATGGTGTGTCAGATCAGATAATTCTCCGGCAAGGATCGTTTGAGGTCATAGAGGAAGGCGAGTTCGATGTGGTATTTGCAAACATCAATTTGAACGTATTGCTTGATAATAGCATGTTCTTTGTTTCAAAGCTGAAGCCAAAGGGATATCTCCTCTTGTCGGGCGTACTGAGGGGTGATGCAGATACAGTTCGAGAAGTGTTTGAATCGGCGGGTTTTCAGATAATTCGGCACTCTTACGAGGGCGAATGGTATTGTGTTGTAATGCAAAAAAAGGAACAATAAGTACAACCTCTCGTCCTACAGCCGCATGTTTTTACCCTTTCTTTTCTAAGGATTTACAAGGATAGAATAAAAGAATTTTGTCATGAAGCTATCTGCAGAAGTTGTTATTCAGGTACTGAAATCGATCAAGAACCCAGATACCGGTCGTGATATTCTTAGAGAGGATTTGGTCAGGGATCTCAAGGTTAATACCAATACCGTACAGTTCTCCATTGTTGTAGAAGGTCGGACTCCCAAATTTCTAGAGAATGTGGAGTCCAAAGCCAGGGAATTAATATCGGAAAAAGTAGGTGCTCCCGTTGACGTAAACGTGACTCTTGAGACTGCAATGATAGGCCTGGGCCAGGATATTATGCAGGGAGGCAAGGTTTCATCAAAGCCAGACTTTGGGCGAGCAACGGTATTAGCAATCGCCTCTGGAAAAGGAGGGGTTGGAAAGAGCACCGTAGCCGTGAACCTGGCTGTTTCTTTAGTAAAAAAAGGATATAACGTAGGTCTTGTTGATACGGATATATATGGCCCTTCTATCCCAACCATGTTTGGGATCAAAGAGGAAAAGCCTCGAGTGAATCAGGACCGGAAGATCATCCCCCTCGAGCGCTTCGGTGTGAAATTACTCTCTATGGGATTTCTTACCGATACAAACCAGGCCGTAATCTGGAGAGGGCCGATGGTATCCAACGCCGTGCGACAATTTTTGAGCGATGCTGATTGGGGAGATCTTGATTTTCTTTTATTGGATTTGCCTCCGGGAACTGGAGACATCCAATTGACTATTGTCCAAACGGTTGCTCTAACCGGTTCTATTATTGTTTCTACCCCTCAAACCGTTGCCCTTGCTGATGCACGCAGGGGAGTGGCTATGTTTCAGAACGTGAATGTACCGGTTCTAGGTATCATTGAAAACATGGCCTTTTTTACTCCTCCTGAACTGCCAGACAAAAAGTATTATATCTTTGGTGAAGGGGGAGCAAGAAATCTTGCAACTGAATTAAATGTACCCTTTTTAGGCGAAATTCCTATTGAAGTGCTGCTTCGAGAAAGTGGGGATGACGGAGTCCCTCTAATGGAACGAATTACGGAAAGCCCCTCTGCAAAAGCCTTTAATGAACTGGCTGATCAAACGCTTCACCAGACCTCATTGTACAGGGCCACGATGCCTTCACAGGAAAAAATTGAAATTGTATATCGCTCTTAACTGTAAGGTAACGTTAGCGTGTAACAACAATAGTTTAGCGGCGTACCTTCCTTAAAATTATTTATTTCCCATCTAAGTGTTATTACATATGCATTGCACATCGATGCCGTATCGATTTTGTGTTAAACTACTCCTATCTCTTCTCATTGGATTTATTTACACTGCGCCTGCATTTTCGCAAAACAGTGCTTCGTTAAATGGCTTTGTGAAGGATGCTACCTCTGGTGAAACGCTATTATTTGCTAATGTTATTCTTATAAATACGGCTTTTGGGACAGCAACGAATAACTCTGGGTATTATACCCTCACAGGATTACCTGAAGGGACTTACGAGATTGTCTGTACCTATATCGGGTACACAACATTTCGCCAGGAGATCACGCTTGCTGACGGTGAAGCGCAACGGCTCGATATAAACCTTACGCCTGAAGGCGTACTGCTTGAAGGCGTAGAGGTCACAGCAGAAAAAGAACTCGAGGAAGAAACACGTAGTATCGGGGTAAGCCAACTGGCTATAGAGTCTGTTCAGCGCCTCCCCACTATCCTTGAACCTGATGTTTTCCGCTCTCTCCAGCTCATTCCTGGTGTAAAAGCGGCATCCGATTATTCGAGTGGGCTTTATATACGCGGTGGAAGCCCGGATCAAACCCTCATTTTGTTGGATCGAACGACCGTTTATAACCCTTCTCACTTTTTTGGCTTCTTCTCTACCTTCAATCCTGATGCGATCAAGGACGTGCGCCTGTACAAAGGAGGGTATCCTTCGGAGTATGGAGGTCGCCTGGGTTCTGTTGTTGATATTTATAACAAAGATGGGAATCGTCTGGAAACGAAAGGCGGTCTTAGTTTAGGACTGTTGGCTTCTAGAGCTTTTGTTGAAGGGCCCTATAGCAAGGGATCGTGGATGTTCGCAGTACGAAGGTCGACTCTTGAGCCCCTGTTGGCTGTATTGAGAAATCAGGATGTCGATGGGATTCCAAACAGTTTCTATTTCATAGATATCAATGGAAAGGTCAATTTTGATGCTTCTGAAAATGATCGGTTTTCTGTAGCATTCTATGGGGGTACGGATCAACTGGATCTGCCTTTTGTAGATGATGCTCGCATTGATCTTGCGTATGGAAACAGGACGCTGAGTACAAATTGGACGCACATCTTTTCCCAGCGTCTATTCTCAAATTTCACCCTTACATACTCTCGGTATTTTAATGAGCCCATTTTCCAGGTAGCGGGTACGGAGTTTAATAGAACAAACAATGTCTGGGATCTCTCCGCTAAAGGGGACTTCGAGTTTATACCCAATGATATTCATTCATTAAAAATAGGGTTTTGGGGCGGCTTATTTACCTTCAGGCTAAGAGACGAATTCGATGGCCAGGAGGGGCTCGTTGAGCGCATTCAATCTTCTTACGGGTCGTTGTATGTTCAAGAAATCTATCGGCCGAGGAGAGATTGGCAGTTTCAGGTTGGGGTCAGACTAAATTACTTCAACCAGGGAGAGTACCTGAGAGTTGAGCCCCGTATCAGTGTTGAGCATCGTCCAAACCCAACGACGCGTCTTCAACTGGGATATGGGCGATATAACCAGTTCTTAACCCTGATTACAAGCGAACTGTTTACTGGATTTGATTTATGGCTAACAACCGATGACGGTGTCAGGCCTTCATTCGGTGACCAGTTTGTTGCTGGGATTAAGACCGACTTGACAACAGAGTACGCCCTGGACTTCGAAGTATATTTCCGTACCATGGAGGATCTATTTCAATTAGATCCGTTCTTGCCAGACGCTGCCGGCCTTGACTACTCTCAGCTTTTTACCTTTGGAGAAGGGTTTGCGTATGGCGCAGAGATGCAGTTTCGAAAGGATGAAGGCCGGCTCAATGGGTTTATTGGGTATACCTATGGGCAGACCGAACGTCGCTTTCCAAACATAAATGACTTTGAATACTTCACGCCTAAATATGACCGCCGCCACGATTTAAACATCGTGGCGAATTATGATCTTAGTTCAAGATGGCGTCTGACAAGTGTATTCTCTCTGGCTACTGGACAGGCATACACTGAACCGGTAACCCAGTATAAATTATTGGATGATCCCATTAGCTCGGAAGTAAGGAGTACACTAATCAGCCCTTTTAACGAGGCTCGTTTGCCGGCCTATCACCGGCTGGATGTAGGATTCTCTCGGCTCGGCAAGTTCTTTAAATTCGCAGAGTCAGAATTGCAGATCCAACTCATCAATGTCTATGGAAGGGAGAACGTTTGGTTTTATTTCTTTGAATTTGAAGATGACAATACCGTTACCCGGAATACCATTCCTCAAATTCCTGTACCTATTCCTAACCTATCGTTTACCATTCGATTCTAGAAGCAACACCAGGATGGATTATAAATTAGTACTTGCAATCTTAGTTTTATGCGTTGGCCTCGGTGGCTGTGATTCAACCGATTCTGGTGGCGATGACCGTGAAATAGTTGTTGAGTCTTATTTGATAGCCAATGAGCCGCTAAATCAAGTACGATTGAGTAGAAGCTCTTCCGTTAATCAGGCCTATGACTTTACCGCTTCTGCTATTTCCAATGCAAATGTGACGGTAAGTTTGCTTACTGAAGATGGAAGTTCTGCAGAACGCGTCTTCGATTTTGTGACCAATAGCGAAGAGCCCGGCATATACAAACCTGCGATTCCTCATCGAGTCGTCCCAGGGAGGCAATATCGCCTGGACGTTGATTTGCCTGGCACATTAGATGAAGTCACTTCTACCACTCTTGTCCCAGGTGCTTTTGAGTTGTTGCAAGCCAATGCAACCATCATTGAATACCAGTCTGATGAACAACTTGAACTAGAGTTAACAAGAAGCATAACTCCTGGCCGTCAAAGTGTATTCGTTTTTGCTACAGAGTCGCTACAACCTACGATAGATTTGTTGACGCCGTTCTACAGAGATTTGATCGGAGATGACGAGGATGACTTGGAAGATTTAAGAATTACCGAATCGCCAATCATCAACGAGGGCAACTATGAAGTGAATGAAAATGGAACCATTACTGTAAAGTTGCCCTGGCTTGCTGTAGCCTTTTTTGGTCCGAATAGGCTGACTGCAAATGCCCTGGATGATAACATGTTTGATTTTATTCGCTCACAAACTGTTCAACAAGGGGGGTCTACCCTGGCTCCAGGTGAGATTCCTAATGTGATTGATCGTGTAGAAGGGGGGACGGGAATCTTTGGTAGTCTTGCCCGTTCCTCATATGAAGTTTTGATTACTAGATAGCTGGATAGCTTTCCTGCGGCAATTCTGAGGAACTCTATGCATATCGTTATGTAGAGTCCAATCGTGCACTAATTGAGTTCAGTACGTCCAATCTGAAGAACTCTCTGATATCCTCTGACACACTCAGTTGTACTATAAACGCATGCATCCTGCTCAAAATGAGGAGTGTTCAACGTATGGGGCTACGTCTTCCACTGCTCATCGAAACCGACTTATCATTGTTGCAAACAGAGCTCCCGTACGCCTTAGCCAGGATAAATGGGTTCCTGCAGTTGGAGGGTTAGCAACGGCCTTATTGCCTGTATTGGAAAAGCAATCAGGCCTTTGGGTAAGTATGGCTGAAAATGATGAGGCGCCAGAAACCCAGCATTTCCCTGAAGAGAAGCCGGCTTTTGATATTCTCAGAATTCAACTCTCAGAGCAGGAAAAAGCGGACTATTATTCTGGTATGGCAAATCAGGCCATCTGGCCTGTTGCTCATTATATGATTCAACATCTTCAGTTAAAGCGTTCATACTTTGAAACGTATGAGGCCATTAACAAAAAGTTTGTTGACGCGGTATTGAGTGGGTATCGTGAAGGCGATTATATCTGGTTACAGGATTATCATTTAATGCTCGCCCCACAACAAATACGGTCGATTCATCCAGAGGCTAAAATTGCTCATTTTTGGCATATTCCATGGCCTGCCATGGAGGTGTTTCGAATCCTGCCCTGGGCTCGAGAGCTTATCCAGGGATTGTTAGGAAGCGATCTTATAGGATTCCATATCGAAGAATACGTAGAAAATTTTCTGGACAGTGTACGTGTATTGTTGGGGGCTAAAATAGACGGGAATATCATTTTTTGGCAGGGACGTGAAATTCGAGTTGAAGCCCATCCCATCGGCGTAGATACGGCCTACTTTCACAAGGTCGCTAATAGCACTACCGTTAAGCGGGATGCTGATTTGCTTCGTTCGCAAGTAGGGACGGACTTCCTGGTTATTGGTATTGATAGGCTGGATTATACAAAAGGGGTATTGTCTCGATTGCTGGCCTTTGAGTCCTTCCTGCAACAATACGAGGAGTATCATGGTCGGGTAACCTTCTATCAGGTCGCTACACCAAGCCGTACAGATGTAGGATCCTACCAACAACTCAAGCGAGAAGTGGATGAAGCGGTTGGCAGAATCAATGGGGCCTATACACGAGGTATCTGGTCTCCAGTCCGGTACGCGTACAGGACATTTAGCCAGGATGAGCTGTGTTCCATCTACAGAGCCGCTGATGCCGCTTTAATAACTCCATTAAGAGACGGGATGAATCTGGTCACCCAAGAATTTATTACGGCTACGGATCACGGTGTGCTCGTGTTATCCGAACTGACCGGAGCAGCCCATATTCTACCCGAATCGGTATTGGTGAACCCTTACGATCAGGAGGGGGTGATGAACGCAATTAAAATTGCTTTGGAACTCCCAGATGCAGAGAAAAAAGAGCGATTATCGACGTTGAAGGAAAGAGTGAATCGGCTTGATGTCCACACATGGGCAGATGGTTTTCTAAAATCCATGCAAGAAGGATGAGCACACAACGATCTGCAGCCGGGTTGCCTGTATTGGATACGCCCCTCTTTCTTCTGGATTATGATGGTACCCTCGCGCCGATCAAGCAAGATCCTATGCAGGCCTTTCCTCATGAAGCGGTAGTGCCCTTGCTGAATACTCTTAAGCGCCATCATCCCGTGTGGATTGTCACTGGTAGACATCTCAACGATCTGGCCGTATTATTAGATGTTCAGCTCGATGCTATCGGATTGCACGGCCTCCAGAGGGGAGTGGTAGGGCAGAAAGCGGTTGCTGCTGTTTCTGAGAGTGTGCAAGAGGAAATCATGCACATGAAGCATTTACTCCCAGGCATTAAAGAAGCCCGCATTGAGGACAAAGAATATACGTTTGCGGTTCATTATAGAGGCGCGGAACAGGAGGACGTTGTAATTGATGCACTGAAAGATTGGTTAGATCACTTACCTGCATCTCTTGACGCAATCTGGGGAAAAAAAGTAGTCGAGTTAAAGCCTAAAGGCGTTAGCAAAGGGAGCGCCATCGAAGAGTTGTTGGCTCGTTTTCCTGATCACCAACCTCTATATATCGGCGATGATACAACCGATGAGGCTGCGTTCCAGACCTTACACTCGATAAGGGGGGCACAGGCTGTCACTGTCAAGGTTGGTGCCGGCCAAACTTGTGCGAAATACAGGTTACCTGATGTTTCATCAGTAGTTGCCTATCTCCAGCGGTACACTACCGTGTAGTTTACCACCCGTCTTGCATTCGCTTAGCTCCTTCGATTCTAAATATTGCATTGACAAGCCCAAGGTGGCTAAAGCCTTGAGGGAAATTACCCAGGAGAATGTTAGTGTCTGGATGTACTTCCTCAGAATAAAGGCCAAGAGGGTTCAGGTGCTCCATGAGGGAAGACAGTGCTGCACGGGCGCCACTTAAATCCCCAGATAAAGCCATGGCTTCTACTGCCCAGAAAGAAGGCAACAAGAAAGCGCCTTCAGGGCCTCCAACTCCATCATCGTTTTTGTATCGATACAGCAGCGGATGGGAGCCAGCGCCCAGTTGTTTGAAACATGCATTCATCGTGCTTTGAAATCGGGGATCCTTGGCCTGAATAAAACCGACCGTTGGCATGACCAGAACGGCTGCATCGAGCTCTGGATTTCCGTACGATTGGGTGAAAGCACCAAGATTAGGATTCCAGGCTTTTTCGAATACCTCTGCTTGTATTTTTGCCGCTTCTTTTTCCCACTTTTCGATGGGGGCCGTTGCGTCGAAATGACGGGCCAACTTAGCAGCTCTTGTAAGGGCGACCCATGCCCAAATTTTAGAATACGTATAGTGTCGAGGTTCATTACGAGCCTCCCATATTCCAGCATCAGGGCTATCCCAGTTTTGATAGACCTGTTCCGTCAACGCACAGAGCTTTTCCCATTCTGTAATGGTCAACAATCCACCCTGCCTGTCGTAGCGAAGTGCGGCATCAAGAAGGCTTCCGTAGATGTCAAGCTGGAACTGGTCTACCGCTCCGTTGCCGACACGGACGGGCCGAGAGTCGTAGTATCCACGCAAAGGCAATTCTCTTTCCGGCAGATGGCCGTCGCCATGAATACTGTACATGACTTTCATCGGTCCGCCTTCAAGAGCCTTGCCCAGGATCCAATCAAAGTAGGCAGTGCCTTCCTCGATATATTGCGCCTCAAACAGCGCGCGCAAAATGAACGCAGAATCGCGGACCCATGAGTATCGATAGTCCCAGTTTCTGGACCCGCCCAACCATTCTGGCAAAGACGTCGTTGGTGCTGCCACAATAGCACCGGTAGGCTCATATATCAACAACTTTAAGGCAAGCAAAGAACGCTCAACCACATCTCTATAGCGGCCATGATAACTCAGGCGATCTAGCCAGCTTCTCCAGAAGGTACGTACTTGCCAGAGCCGTCGGTCGCACTGGTAGCTCGCAACGGGATGCACAGTGTGTGCTCCCCAGTCAGCTACGATATATGCTTCTTGCCCTGCCTGGACGGAAAACTCGCCACGCGCCCAGTTATTCCCATTCGTCATGGGGATCTCAGTCGAAAGCACCAGCGACTGCCCATTTGACGAAACCGCTCGCACTCCATTATGGTGTATTTCTATAGTGGGTTCGTGTAATCCGTAGTCAAAGCGAGGCTCAAAGACAACCTCCATACTTACTTTTCCCCGGATACCTTCAATCCGCCTGTAAATCTCTGCCGTAGGTGTTTTGCGATGGGCTAAGTAGGGCATAAAGTCACGAACTCGGACAGTGCCTTCTGTCGTGCTAAACTCGGTAACTAGCACATTCGTACCGCGTTCGTATCGCTGCCATGTTGTATAGGGAGCGAGGGGCCGAACAATAAAGCGTCCTGCTTTGGGGTCTAGAAGAGCACCAAAAACTGAAGGGCTATCGAAATCGGGCAGGCAAGCCCAGTCTATGGATCCATCTGCTCCAATAAGCACAGATGTACGGCTATCTCCTATAACACCATAGGATTCTAGCGGTTTGTAATCAGGTGGATCTTGAGGGTTGTACCAATATTGAAAGGTACGCGCATGCTGTTTGTCGGACACTATGGTCATTCGTAATTTTTTTGAGAGATCTCTGCAAACGAAAAAAACTATTTGAAGGGCATGCTCCTGCTTGGATTCTGAGCCGGCTGTTCGCTGAGATATACGTTGAACGATATCTATAATTTAATTATGAATATCGGCGTTAATTGTAGGTATTAAAGCAAACCGTAAATTAACTCATGGGTAAAGAGGTAGGTAAATTCTGGAGCATGAATGATACGCTTAACTCTGTTCGTTTTTTTACTTCACTTTCTAAATTCGTTTACTTTTCTTAGTTCTTGGCAGGCGATTCATATTCACCAAACACCCTATACGCTTGGATTTACAAACTACACTTGAGTTGTTCGACTTTTCTGGTCCCGAAGAGCGGCTTGAGCTACTCATGGATTATGGTAAACGGCTTGCTCCGTTGCCTGAGGACTATGCTAAACTCCGGGACTCAGGGGCATTTATTGTCCACGAATGCCAGTCTCCCGTTTTTTTCTTAGCTGAGATTAATGACACCGCAATCCATATTGAGGTCGACGCACCAGCAGAAGCAGCCATTGCGCGAGGGTTCGCCACATTGATAAAGCTGCTGTTTGATGGGAAGGGGGTGCCTGTTGATGAGGAGGTACCTGAGAACATGCTCGCCGCTCTTCAGATCGAGGGCCTGCTTGGGATGCAGAGGAGGAGAGGATTATCAGCCATCTATAAAAAACTAACAGATCAGCTAAATAGAATCACATAAATTCGCCAGAATTTATGTGGTTGACTTACCCTTCCAGCACCATAAGTAACTCTGCGAGAATCATTGCAGTAGCACCCCATACAATTTCCTGGCTCACATAAAAGAAAGGCACATCAACGGTGTATCCCCTCAGTACTCTATTTTCGCTGCGTTTATTTTCGGGTGATGTCAGTTCTGTTATGGAAAGTTCTAATACTTTCTGCACTTCTTCTTCTTGAATGGTGAACGAGGAAGGAGGGTGATTCAAAAAGCCGACGAATGGATGAACGCAGAAATTAGAGACATCTATATATATAGGACTGAGTTCACCTATGATGCTAATGTTTTCTGGTGGCAGGCCAATTTCTTCTTCAGTTTCTCTGAGTGCGGCTTGCTGAAGGGATTCTCCTTGTTCTTGACGCCCCCCCGGAAATGAGATCTGCCCTGCATGCTCTTGCAGGTCCTCTCTTCGCTTTGTGAGTAAAATTCCGACAGAAGAATCTTGATGTGGATACAAAACGGCCAGGACGGCTGCAGTTCTACACGGTTTTTTAGATATGCTGAGTATATCAGGGCTTTTCCTGAGGCCAGGAGCCATTGTTAGATGAGCTTTCAGACCCGGAAGCTCTTTTTGCAACCTGCTACGAAGCGAATCAATCTGGAATTCAAAAGATGTCGGTTTCATAGGGGCCGGATACGCATAAGGCCCCCCTGGGATTCCAGTGGGCAAAGAGATGTGAGAAATAAAACCGTGTGTACCTGAGACTATCTAAACAGGTAATTTGTATAATCTCCTTGTACTGCGAAAAACAGCGTGCTAACCCTTGTACGTCGTCGTTGTTGTACTTTACCTTCAAAATATCGCCGAAAGGGAACGTCTATGCCGTTTAGGCGCTTATAGTCAGTAATTACGTCAATGGACGAACGGTTATAGGTTGCGACTGCTCGCGAACGGCTTAAGTAACCTACTTCTTGATGGACCCATAGAGTCACGCGTTGATAAGGACCACCACCACGGCTTGGTACCATTTCTATACGCCAGTGTGGTTCTCCATCAATCCTTTCAGCTCTTGCTTTTCCAGATGGAGTCATATTTTCAAAAAGCTGTAATGGAAATGCAGGATCTTCTATAAGAGGAGCAAATTCGCCTAGTAATGAGCGCCATTCTATGGCTATAGTATTCCACTCATTGCGAGGAACGGATCTGCCCTCATCCAAAATTCGGGTTACGCTGTTCTGCCAATTGTTGCTTGTTAAATATCCGGACACACTCATATCAACCGTAGAACGCCATGTGCCTACCGGTCCTTCAAATCGGGAGTTAAGTCTTTCGACCAGTGAGATGCGCTGCACATTACGGCTATTTTGCCGTTGAAGCGCACGCCATGCATTGAAAAGGACGCGGGCATCAGTCGTACGGTTCGATGAACGTGCCTCGGCTATCATTTGATTAGACCTACGTTGCTGAGACTGTGCAGGAGGAGTAGCGCACAGCAGCAAGCCGAGGGTTATCAATATAGAGAGGCGTTTCATCATGGACTATTTTAGTAATTCTTATCTGCAGATGATATGAATTGTTAAGCCCGTTAGGTGTCACGGAATTATCACAGTTATTCGGTTTTTTCCCGATGGCGTGCTCTGTGACGAACTGACCATTATATTGTGACATCGCTAATCGCTGGTGGAATACAACAAACACTGTTCATATCCGTTGAATTGACACTTTTAAAATTAGAAATAGATTGATTATCAGGTTTAATTATGCAAGAACCCCGAATTATGCTTGTGGAGGACGATGCCGAGCTTCGTGCGCTGGTGGAAGGAAGATTAAAAGAATCTGGTTATAATGTGCGCACTGCTGAAACGGGTACCCAAGCTCTAGAGCGTGTAGAAGAGCAAGTCCCTGATTTAGTGTTGTTGGATGTGATGCTCCCGGAATTAGACGGATTGGAAGTATGCCGGCGCCTGAGAGCCAAACACCCATTACTATATATTATCATGCTTACCGCACGTTCTGACGAACTCGATCGTGTTGTAGGGCTGGAAGTAGGTGCGGACGATTATGTTACGAAGCCATTTAGTTTGCAGGAATTGGTTGCTAGAGTTCGTTCTGCACTGCGAAGATTGAGGCTCACCGAAGAGCAAAAACCTGCTTCGGAAGATGAAGATGAGGAGGCCGTCCTTGTTTTTGATGATCTATACATCGACCCCCTCAGGCGTGAAGTACGTCGGCAAAGTGATCTGATTCGCCTCACCGTACGCGAGTTTGATCTGTTGCTTTTCCTCGCTCGAAATGCCGACCGCCCGTTTACCAGAACACAACTTCTAGGAAAGGTCTGGGAGATTCAATATGAAGGGTACGACAGAACAGTCGACTCTCATGTCCAACGCTTGCGCGCGAAGATAGAAGACGATGCTGGTAATCCTCGATTCATTCGAACCGTTTGGGGCGTAGGCTATAAGTTTCAGGCTGAAACAGAAGCATGAATCAAGAAGAATACGGGACAGAAACCACAACTGCTCCGTGGTTCAGTCTTTCCGGATCTGCATTCTGGAAAGTAGCTGGTATATTGGTTGGAGTACAGGCTGTTAATGGGTTACTAGCAGTAGCCCTTAGCGCGTGGCTATCGTATGACCGCAGCCTAACACTCATCCAAAAAACGATTTATGCAGAGTTAAATACCATCGCAGGGGAGCTAGAGCAACGGGTATTTACCCCTGGATCAGGGCCTAATAAGGTTGAAACCCTGTATGATTTGCCTGAATTTTACGTCGTTGATCTAACCACCTACTTTCCGGATCCGATCACATTGCTGGATGCAAATGGCGATGTGATCCGAACCATTCAACCGAATAAGCAGGCATGGAGCTGGAAGCTAAAGCCTGCTCCACTTGTTGTTGAAGTAGATGGTATGCTAGACAAGCTGCAGGCGGGGGATATTGAGGTCGAGCTGTCTCCAAAAAACGTGTCGAATGAGACCACCTGGGCCGTTGCACCTATATATGATGCTGCAAACCGACTTGTAGGCGGATTGCTCGTGCAGCCACTGACGAATAAGATTAACCTGGAGCTCTCAACAACCAACGAGCGCTTCCGGTATGCGGTGCTGGTAGTTATTGCGTTGTCTCTATTTACTGCCGTACTCTTAGGCGCTTATTTTACGTGGCGCATTGTGAAGCCCTTGCGAGATATCATGCAACAGGTAGAAAGTATTGGGGGAGGGGATTATTCTGCACGCGTAGAAACGAAATCCGAAGATGAAATCGGCCGCCTGGCTGCTGCTATTAATCATATGGCAGGAGAGGTAGAACATAGCGTAGAAGCTCTCAGGCAGACGGATAAACTCAGGCGGCAAATGATTGCGAATTTCGGTCATGATCTTCGAACGCCGCTTGCTGCTCTGCTTGGGTATATCGAAGAAACAAACCGCTATCTAGATAGCGGGAATAGAGATTCGGCTACGACTTCATTGATTACTGCGGAGAGGCAGGGGAAGTATTTGCAGAAACTAATTGGGGATTTGTTTGAACTCAGTTTATTGGATAACGCAAATGCCCCCATTCGTAAAGAACCTATCCCGCTTGCCGAGTTGCTGACCGATGCAGCAAATACCCACCGGCCCTCGATGAAGAAAGAAGAGATCGCCTTTCACCTAAATCTCCCATCCTCATTGCCTATGATTCAAGGAGATGGAGTTAGGTTGCTTCGGGTACTGGATAATCTTCTGTCAAATGCCCGCAATCATACACCTTCTGAGGGGACGATAGAATTGAAGGCGGCGGTAACTGAACTTGGAATTCAGATCTTGGTGTCAGATACTGGCTGTGGAATAGGCCAGGAAGACCTAAAGCATATCTTTGATCGCTATTATAGCGGATCTGGACCACGAACGCGCCGCCGAAGAGGAACCGGTTTAGGGCTTCCTATCAGTTGGGCGATCGCAAGAGCGCACGGCGGTACACTCGAAGCACAGAGTGAGCTAGGAAAAGGCAGTACGTTCATCCTCACTTTGCCCTATAATATGGCAGAGTTGAATGCCGTTGTATGAGTCGCACACCCTAGTCTTCAGGCGGCATCGTAAATAAAGCAGCGTATAAATCAATTCCATACCAGAGATTTGCGAGGCGCAGGTTTTCGTCCGGTGCGTGTTGGTTGTTGTCATGATTTGCGATAGGGACTATCACCACGGGTTTCTGAAGGATATCTGTGAAGAGGTAAAGGGGGAGAGAGCCTCCAAGAGAGGGGACTCGCAAGGCTTGATCGCCAGAGGCAACCTGAACGGCTTTAAAGATTTGCTGTGCGAGAGGTAGATTCATGTCCGTTCTAGCTGCTGGGTAACCACCACCCCGTGTTATCTTTACTATTCGGGCGTACCGTAAGCGAGTATTGAGATCAGGATCTTCTCTGACAATGTGGTAGCCCTGGTCTCTGATATGTTGCTCAACGAGATCTTTCATGTGTTCTGGGTCATTACCCTTAACCAGGCGAATACCGAGCGAAGCCGTGGCAGTAGATGGAATAACATTGCGTGCCAGTTCACCAACATTTCCACTAGATAACCCGCGAACAGTCAGGCTCGGCATTAACAATCGCTCTCCAATAGGTGCATTTCCCTCTTCAGATTGGACGAGTCCAAAACTTTCTCGGAGGAATGGATCAACATCAGGTAGAGCGGCTAGTGCTTCACGCTCTTCATCTCCTAGGGGCTCAACGGTATCATAAAATCCTTCAATGAGCACTTTTCCCGTTGCATCCTTCATGCTTGCAAGCAGATTAGCCAACAGGGTGCCAGGAACAGGAGACCAGTTTCCATAGTGGCCGCTGTGAAGGGAGCGATTTGCACCATATACCGTCAACTCCATGCCGGTCACGCCCCGTACCCCGAATACCAGTTGTGGTTTCCTGCTTTGGTGGACAGGGCCATCTGAGAAAATCCATAAATCTATGTCGTCAATTTTGTGCTTGAAGGTTTCTATGTAGTCCCCAAGGCGTGGTGAACCGGCTTCTTCTTCACCGTCGAAAAAGAACACAATATTGGAGGTCAGGGGAATATTCGACGCAGCGAACGCATCTAGGACGGCTAAATGGGCCACAATAGGAGCCTTGTCATCTCCGGCAGAACGGCCATACAATCGCCATTCAGGATCTATTCTGTCCGCATCAGCTGGCATCTCAAGAGGGTTTCCACCTGCAGGAATAGGAGCCGAATAAAGCACAGGCTCGAATGGAGGATGGGTCCATCGAGATGGGTCAACAGGCTGCCCGTCGTAGTGAACGTAAATGCCCAGTGTCCGTGTTGCACCAGGTACATCTATCCTACCATAAATTATCGGTGGGGCACCTGGTACTTTGAGCAACTCCATTTGGATGTTTCGCATCCGGTATTGGTCACTGATGTATTCTGCATTTTTATGAATCCCTGCAGAATCGGACGCTACATTGGGAAGTGAAAGCAGCGTAGCAAAATCACGAATAATTTTGGGGCCATTTGCCTCTCTATATGCTTGAGCTGCATCAACAGCATTATGTTGAGCAATGCTTAGAGAGGTGATACTGCTGTACAGGATGCAGGCAAGTAACAAGGATACGCTTTTCATGAGAACAGAATAAATCAATGTAACTATCCCTTTAATGTGGGTGATTAATTCGAAAAAGGCCAGAATGTGTCGACATTTAACATCATCTTTTTCTTACAGAACAATGCTTAACGTCCGTGGCAAAAAAACTGAATCTTAAGAACGCTTCTGTCGGAAAGGCAGGGAATGACGGGGCCCTTGAGAACAGTTCTTTCGGTAGGGGAAACGGTGACCGGGCCTTTCGGAACGCTTCTTTATGAAGAAGGCAGGGCGGCCATGCCTTTGGGAACGCTTCCTTCTGCAGCGAAGGGGAGATTGGGCCTTTGGGAACGCTTCCTTACGTTGGAAGCCGAGTGACTGTGCCTTTGGGAACGCTTCCTTCCGCAACGAAGGGGGGATCGGGCCTTTGGGAACGCTTCCTTGCACAAAGTGGGTGGTGACTGGGCCTTTGGGACCTGTTCCTTTGGTAGGCTGCAAAGAGACCAGGCCTTAACGATGAGGAAAATGCCAAACAAAAAAAGGCACTGCCGGCTGGCAGTGCCTTTTTCCTAAAGCAGGGGGACTCGGTTATGAGATTTTTACCTTTTGAGGTTTTACTACCTCTGCTTTAGGGACGTTTACTTCCAATACGCCATCTTTGTAGCTGGCTTCAATCTTGTCGGATTGAATGGCCGCAGGAATATTGAAGGATCGGTAGAATTCCCCGCTAGATCGTTCAACTCTTAAGAAGTTCTTGCCTTCTTCTTTGGTTTCGTTGGTGCGAGAACCTGAGATAGACAACACGCCTTCATGGAAGTTGAGGGTAATGTCTTTCTTGGGAATTCCTGGAAGATCGACTACGATCTGGTATCCATTTTCAGTTTCTGATAAGTCGACGCGAGGAGCCCAGGTAGCGTTCTCTGAGTGAGAAGAATGCGTTCTTGTGGCTGGGAAAAAATCGTTAAACATACGATCAAATTCTCGTTGCATGCGACGGAGTTCGGTGTTAGGCGTAAAGCGAATTAAGCTATTCATGGTTTTTCCTATCTATTTGTTATAAAATGATTTACCGTAAGAGGTTTTTGCTGTTAAGTAACGAACATTCCTTTTACAATGGGTATGCCATCACACGATTTCGGACAAATCGTCAATAAGAAGAAGGGGTGTGCAGAATATTTGACATTACTCCCTGAAAGGATGTCTTGAGCCTGAATGAAGAGATGGCAGGCCGTTATGCAAAATGTCATTACCAGCAGAAATTCTGTCAGCTAGAAAGGGCATTTTTATATGCCCCAATTAAATCAGCGTAAAATAGCGACTTTTTGGGTGTTGGTGAGTCTTACCAAAATGTCTAAAACTGCTGAATTTGATCAAAAGAATGAAAAAAGAGTTGAATCCGGGTACAAATCCTTATTATACTGTAAGGATGCTCGTATACTACGGGTATCTATCCCTCATGTAACTACGTGAAAGGGCACAAGGATTTACCAGCCTGGACTATTAGATTCAGCTGTTACTCTTATTATGAACATTTTTGCCGGAGGCAATATTACGTTATGAAGCAACTAGGTCTGATTTGTAGCGTCCTTTTTGTAACCATACTTGTTGGTGCTGCAGGATGTGGCGGAGACCCCAATGTTGAGGGTGCTAAATTAGCGCTTACCCTTGACGATGTTGATTACGAAGATTACTACTCAAAACTGGACGAAAGTATCTCTGCTGATCCCACTAACGCAGAAGCACACTCTGTTAAAGCACGTCTTATCAAGCGTCAACTAGGAGAGACTCGTGATATCGAGAAGCACAGTAGTCTAGTTGGTATGATGGTCGAGTCATTCAGTAGCGCATTGGAGATCGAGCCTGATAACAACGAAGTGATCGGTTATGTCACAGAAGCATACATTGACGAATTCAAATTAGGTATTCAAGCCTTTAACAGAGGCCGGGAAGACGAGTCTGCGTATGCAGAAGCGATTCAATACTTTAAGAACACGTCCATGATTCGTCCTGACTCTGTTGATCCTTACTTGAATCAAGCTTATGCCCAGATTCAGGCAGGAAATCAAACCGAAGCGATCATGCCTTTCGAGAAAGCCATTGAGCTAGGAGATGATGACGCTGATACCTATACGTATCTGTCAAACCTCTATCAATCGAATGACAGGACTGAAGATGCGATTTCGATGCTTGAGAAAGCCCGTGAAATGTATCCTGAAAACGAAGATATTCGTTCACAACTGTTGAATGCGTACATCACATCAGGTCAAATGGATCGCGCTAAGAAAGATTATTCTGATGCTGTTGCAAGTGAGCCCGATAACAAGTTGTATCGCTATAATTATGGTACTTTGTTATTGGAAGCCGAAGAGTATGATGAAGCTATGGAGCAATTCCAAAAAGCGGTTGACATCGATCCTGAATATGGCGTGGCTCATTACAACTTAGGCGTAGCCTATGTGAACAAAGCTGTTTCAGTAAACAACATGGTTACTGAGATGGATGATGATCTTCGAGCTAAGCGCTCTGATTTGAGTGATTCTGCCGTTGAAGAAATGGAAGGAAAAATCGAAATGAAGATTCAAGAGCGTAAGGATTTATTTGCAGGAGCGGTTACTCCTCTTGAGCGCGCTCGAGAATTATTAACTGCTGGTGGTGAAGATCCCGCTGGAGTTTGTCAGGCGCTCTTCCAGGCTCTCGCTCAAATTGGTGAGCAAGAAAAAGCGGAAGAAGCTGCTACATGCGCCGGTATCGATCTGAACTAAACAGTTTTGCAGAGCTTCGCATGTTGATATAACGAGCTGCTTTGCACCGTTGCGCTTTAAAAAGCCTGGACCTATTAGGTCCAGGCTTTTTTGATGTTATTTACATTCGGAACGTATAAATTCTGCCTTGGTATCTGAAACACCAAACACCAAACACCAAACACCAAACACCAAACACCAAACACCAAACACCAAACACCAAACACCAAACACCAAACACCAAACACCAAACACCAAACACCAAGACTACAGGCAGACGGGTATGAAAGAACAAGTAAAAGTTACTCAGTATGGACAAGGAACGCTGGCTGTCCATGCCGGGCAGGCGCCAGATCCTACCACTGGGGCGATTATGACTCCTATATATCAGACCTCTACCTATGTGCAACGTGCACCGGGAGAGCATATGGGGCATGAATATGCGCGCGTCACAAATCCAACTCGAACTGCTCTTGAAGGTAACCTCGCTGCTCTTGAAGGAGCCGCCCATGGCATTTGTTTTTCTTCGGGTGTGGCTGGTATTGATGCTATTATCAAAAGCTTAAGGCCCGGCGACCATGTGCTCTCTACCAATGACTTGTATGGGGGGACTTTCAGGCTGTTTAGGAAAGTGTTTGAGCCGTTTGGATTGGAGTTTTCGTTTATCGATATGCGTAACCTGGACGAGGTGAGCAAGGCTATTAAACCCAATACACGCATGATGTGGTTGGAAACTCCGACCAATCCGTTGATCAGAGTGCTTGATCTGGAAGCCCTAAGCGCCCTGGCTAAAGAACACAATATTGAAGTTGCGGTGGACAACACGTTTGCCTCTCCTTACTTGCAGCAGCCGCTGTCTCTTGGAGCAGATTTAGTCCTCCATTCAAGTACAAAATACCTGGGCGGCCACTCAGATCTCATAGGGGGCGTCGTGTGCACCAACAGTGATGACTGGAATGAGAAGCTGCGCTTTCAAATAAAGTGTGCTGGTGCTGTACCAGGGCCTATGGATTGTTTCCTGAACCTGAGGGGGACAAAAACGCTACACATACGAATGCAGCGCCATTGTGAGAACGCTAAGATGATCGCCGACTTCCTGGATAACCATAGCAAGGTTGGACGCGTATATTATCCCGGACTGCCGCAAGACCCAGGTCACGAACTTGCGAGTAGACAGATGAAGGATTTTGGTGGGATGCTTTCCTTTACCTTAGCTGCAGACTCTGTAGAGAACGCAATGAAAGTGCTTTCTAGCACCTCTGTCTTTTCATTAGCTGAAAGCCTTGGAGGGGTTGAAAGCCTGATTGGCCATCCGGCTTCAATGACACACGCCTCGATACCAAGAGAAGAGCGTGTTCGGGCAGGATTGAGCGACTCTCTTATCCGGCTCTCTGTAGGCATAGAGGATATCAATGACCTCATCAATGACCTGGATAGCGCACTAATGCAGGTGTCTTAGACGACAGATCGTTTTAGTACTCTAAAAGTTCGCGTGCTGCATCCATGATGTCTTTGTCCTGGGGCAATACAACGCGTTCCAGTGGGTCCGCAAAGGGAATAGGAGTGAAGGCTCCTGCTACCCTGCGAATAGGTGCATCCAGGAATTCGAACATTTTGTCGGCCACTTGTGCACTGATTTCAGCACCGTACCCCAGGAATTCTTGATCTTCGTATAAGACCAGCGCTCGACCTGTTTTTTTCACCGAGGCAAAGATGGTTTCCGTATCTAAGGGGACAAGGGTTCTGAGGTCTATGATCTCAACTGAACGCCCATCCTTCTCAAAGGATTTAGCGGCAGCCAGCGCTTTGTGGACCATGAGGCCATAGGTGATTATAGTGAGGTCGGTACCTTCTTTTACAACATTAGCCTGGCCAAAGGGGATTAAGTAATCCTCATCGGGTTCGGGCGATCGTGCATGAGCGGCTCTATACAATCCCTTGTGCTCTAAGAACAACACGGGGTCGTTCATGCGAATGGCCGTCTTCAGTAGGCCTTTGGCGTCAGCAGCATTAGAAGGAAGTACAACTTTGAGCCCTGGGGTATGCCCAAAAATGGACTCAATGTTTTGAGAATGGCACAATCCACCATGAATGTATCCACCACAAGGTACTCGCACCACGACAGGGCAACTCCATGTGCCGTTAGAGCGATAATGGAATGGGGCCAGCTGATTTCGTATTTGTTGCATTGCCGGCCAAATGTAATCAGCAAATTGAATTTCGACCACAGGTTTATAACCAGCAGCACTTAGTCCAACAGCGGTACCAATGATTGAAGCCTCAGCGAGAGGAGAGTTGAAGCATCGATCTTTTCCAAATGTAGCAGTCAGGTTGCGAGTTGCTGTAAATACACCTCCTTTATCGCCTGCTACATCCTCTCCATACACAATGACCTTTTCATTTCTGGTCATTTCTTCCTGAAGCGCATGGTTAATTGCATCAACCATGACGACCGGCTCACCAGAGGGTTTGGATTTCTCGTATTCGAGATCCAGGTCGCCTTCGAAAAACACATGCTTTAAGGCTGTATCAGGCGAAGGATCTGCTTGCTGTTCGGCCCATTTGGTTTCTTCGTCGATCTGTGCGTGAACTTCTTTTCTTAGCTTCTCAATCTCTTGAGTGGTAAGAATGCCCGCTTCAATTAAAGAAAGCTCCAGCCTGGCAATAGGATCAATCTGTTTGTCTTTTTCGAGTTCTTCGTCAGTTCTATATTTATTGTGGTTATCCGAAGAAGAGTGGGGCATGAGCCGCACAACATCCGCAACCAACAATACAGGTCCTTTGTCCGCACGAATATGTTCTATAGCTGCTTTAGCAATGGAGGCTGATTTAAAGAAATCTGTTCCATCGACTTTAGCTCGAACAATGCCTTCGTAACCCGCGCCAAATTTGTAGGCCGAACCGCCGGCTGTTTGTTCTTCAACAGGCACCGAGATGGCATACTTGTTATCCTGTACAAAGAACAACACAGGTGCTTTGATACGAACCGCCCAGTTAAGTGCTTCATGAAAATCGCCTTGAGACGTTGCGCCGTCGCCTGATGATACGTAGACGTATCCGTCTTTTTCTTGCCGCTGCATGGCCATGGCTGCACCTAAGGCAGGTAGGTACTGGGCTCCAACAGAGGAGGAGGTCGTAATGATATTGAGTTCTGGGCTTGAAAAATGCTCTGCCATCTGGCGCCCCCCTGAGTTCGGGTCATCTGCCTTAGCAAGGTGGGCCAGGAGCATGCTCTTAGAGGTCATACCCAGCGAAATTGCGGTACATAGATCTCTGTAGTAGGGGACGAACCAATCATATCCAGGTTTTGAAAAGAACGCAATCGCTGCTTGTGCTGCTTCATGGCCGGAGCAACCGATATGGAAATAGCCCTTGCCTTGCTTCAGCAATGTGATCATCTTCTCATCTAATCTCCGCGATACGAGCATATCACGGTAGATCCGAACGAGGGTCTCCGGTTTAAAGTCTGAAGGGGAAAGTTGTGGAAACTGTAGATCTTGCCTTCCATTACCATTTGTCGACGTAATAAATTCTACGTTGATCTGTGAATGCATATCTTGAGAAGCACTTAATTCCATCGTCGGTTTTCCTTTCGCCATAAAAATGAGAATTCCTACTGCTAATAGGCCTTGTTTAGAACCAGTTCCTTAAAGAACAACTAGACAAAGTATCTATTAGTGCCCAGTGTCTATTAGTGCTGAGTCTCTACGACCCAGGCGAGACTTGTGTGGTCTCCCTTGATTGGTGGGGCAGCATGGTAAACTAAAGGAAGATCCCGATAAATGCGAGAACTTCATACGGATTCAACAGGGGACGATTCCGGTTCTAAAGGTAAGTCGAACCAGAACCTGGTTCCCCTACCCATAGTGCTCTCAACATGTATCTGTTCACCATGCGCGTGGAGGATCTGTTTAACAATGCTTAACCCTAAGCCGGTTCCCCCACTTTTGCGAGATCTGTCTGGATCTACGCGATAAAAACGCTCGAATATACGTTCAAGGTGATCTTCTGATATACCCTTGCCTGTATCGGTTATTTCGATTCGAACCTTATCCTGTCGTCTCCTATACCGGAATTGCACAGATCCCTTGTCTGTATAGACTATGGCGTTCTCAATGAGGTTAACTAATACTTGCCTGATCCGATCCCGATCTGCAAAAATGACCAGTGAGGGCATTTCAATCTCTAGCCCCAGCTCTTTTCTCTCTGCTTTGGGTTTGAGAACTTCCTCTAGTTCTTTTGCCAATTCGCCTAAATCAAATAATTCGGGCCGAATCATGTCCTCCCTGTATTCAAGCCGCGCAATTTCAATAAGGTCGTTGAAGAGATTGCTAAGGCGTTCCAGGTTTTGCAAGGCCTTTTCAGCATACCTTTTTTGCTGATCGGGTTTGAGAACCGGAGTGGCTAAGGCCTCCAAATAGCCGCTTACAGCAAATATTGGATTCCGTACTTCATGAGAGACATTACCAATAAACTCGCTTTGTAAATTAGCCAGACGTTCCAGGTCATCGATCTTCTGCCTGAACTTGCCCGACATCCGATTCAAACTGGTTGCTAGATCCTGCACTTCTGCGGCCCGTGAGTCCACAAGTATTTTTTGATCCAGCCGGCCTTCCGTAATTTTCTTGGCCCGTTCGTTGATGGCATGCAACGGTTTTATCACTCTCCGAGAGGCGACCCAGCTTCCAAACATTGCCAGGCCAAGAGCAGCGACCATGCCCGCAATCAGAGCAATTTGCATACGCCTGGCAAGAGCGTAGAGGGGAGGCTCTGGTGCGTAGAGTTGGATGGTGAATCCTGTTAACTGGTGGTTGACCGCCACAATGAGGATAGGGTCGCCATCGGGTGTTGTATGGCGTACATAGCGCATCCGACCAGTATCGATATCGAGCTCCTCATCCAGGTCAGTTGGCAAGTCGAACGGTGGGATAAAGGTGTTGCCACTAATGTCCAGGTATACGGAATCACCAGCTAATGCTACGATTCGCATGCCGAGCACTCTACTTGTTTGCTCAGCAGCGATCCACGCCTCATTATAGGTTTTTGATTTACCTAGCGTTGTCGCAATTTGAAGGGCTTGTTCTCGCAGCTGCTTTCTGGCAGCAGAATCCGTTTCACGGTGGAATACCAGCCGTGCGTAAAGCCCTACTACCAGTACGGCAGTCCCTACAAACACAACGAATGTCAAAAACATCCACGTTTGTGTAGAAGCTCTTTTAGGGAGCAGGGTGGATGTGACTTCTCGAAGTAGTAAGCGGAGCCACAGTATAAGCCGCCGGACTCTACGCCAATTCATCTACTCCTCAGCAACACCGTCCTGGACAAATCGGTAGCCAACACCCCGGACAGTTTGTATATGTTGTGCAAAACCGCCCAGCTTCTCTCGAAGATTTTTTATGTGCGCATCTACAGTACGCTCTGTAACCATCATGGCGTCTTTCCAAATGGTTTCCAGGAGCTGCTGGCGGGTAAATGCCTTCCTTGGATGGCGGACCAGGTAGCGGAGTAGTTCAAACTCAGTAAGCGTTAATCCCAGGTCTTTGTCGTCCAGGGCAGCGCGATACTCATCTTCATAGATCGTAAGATCATTAACATTAATGATCTTAGTCTCGTCAACTCCCATTCTGCGAAGTACGGCCTTAACGTGCGCTAATATAACTTGAGGAGAGGCTGGTTTTGTTAAATAATCATCCCCCCCAAGCATTAGGCCGCGAACCTGATCCTCTTCTTCAATTTTAGCACTTAAAAAGATGATAGGAATCGTTTCTGTCTCTGCTCGAGATCGAAGCGTTCGGCATACTTCATACCCGTCCAAACCGGGGAGCATGATATCCAAAACAATTAAGTCGATATCACTGGACGCTTTAGTTAGCGCCTCTTCACCGTCATAGGCTTTATGTACAGTGTATCCATCCTGTTCGAGGAAATGACTTACTACTTCTACGACGTCTTCTTCGTCGTCTACGACTAGCACATTAATGCCAGATGAATCTGCAGTCACCATGCAATAGGTTATTCTGTTTGTCAATCAGTGAGGGCCAGCCAGGCGTAGTCAATGGTTGTTTTCTTACGCCAGGTCGGCAAAATAACCTAACAACAACGTACAGAAGGTGTTATAGATCCGAAAGTGTGAAAAAACTCTCAAGAATAGGTTCGAACAACGCGTTGAGAAATTGAACAAGATATCTCATAGGCTTTTCTACCGGTCAACTGCGCAAGTTCATCGATATTAGGTCCTCCTGCTCCGAATAAGATTACCTCATCACCAGATTTTATAGTTGCCTCAGCCGGTTCACTGCCCAGATCCACCATAAACATATCCATGCAAATACTGCCTACTACCGGGTAACGGCGGCCTCGGATAGTGACTTGACGTTTTGGTATGGATTCGTCCTGCAAACACGTACTGGGGTATCCATCCGCATAACCGGCCCCAACAACTGCGATTCGAGTGTCTTTTGGGGCAGTCCACCTCCGGCCATACGATACCGATTCTCCGGCGGATACCGATTTAACGGTTAGCACGTGGGACTTTAAGGTCATTATAGGCACTAGGCCAATCTCTCGAGCTCTTTGTGGCATTGCCGAGATGCCCAAAAGTCCGCCTCCAACTCTGTACATCGTCCTCTCTTTGGAGTCGAGATAATGATCTGGATGAATAAGCGAACTACTATTCCCTACATGAAAGGAGCCACTGAAGCCGTGAATCTGGTTGGTGAATGCTCTTGCTGACGAAATCTGCTGCCTGGCAAACGCGGTATCCTCTTGGCCTGCGGTAGCAAGATGGGTCCAAATTCCCTGGAGCTCTAATGAGGGGTGGTGCATAATCTGGGATATAAAGGAATGCGCGCGATCTGGAGACAGTCCAAGCCGGTTCATGCCTGTATCCAGTTTTACATGAAGCTGTAATTTTTGGCCGGTTTCGGCGTAAGCCAATACCTCCTCACAAACTTCATCACTCGATACCGAGACCATAAAGTGTTCACGGGTATATACAGGCAGGTTTGCACCCAAAGGGGGCATCGCTATGAGGATAGGAGCATGAATTCCGTTTTCACGTAAAAACAGCGCTTCCGAGAGTGTGGCTACCAGGAAGGAATTAAATCCTTCTTCCAGAAGTGTTTTTGCTACAGGGATTGCACCGTGGCCGTACGCATTTGCTTTTACTACAGCCATAACTTCTGCAGGAGCTGCAAGCGTTTTAATTATTTTTGCATTTTCCCTGAGGCGGCCAAGATCTATCTGCGCAATCGTTGTATAGGCGCGGCGCGGCGTATCTGGATTGGCGTTATGATAAAATTGAGTAGATGACAACAATTTTGGAGCTGACAATGATTTTGAAGATGACAATGATACTGCTATAAAATGATACTGCCATAAAAGTAGACGCTTACAGAAAGGTGTGTCAATACCCTTTGTCATTCCTCAAGTTCGAAAATGAACCCATTTTCATGTGTACTTAATACCTTTTTTACGTGGATATCTCTTATAATCGAGAACAATCCTTGATCCTGAGTGATTTATGACACTCCAGGTACAAGCTGTGTTGCGGCTTGACGTGTATTAATGACCAGGTTGGCATTCAGTAAGGCTGTGAACCGTTCAAATCCTATCAAAAAATGTCACATACTCCAGACCTGCTTCTTAAAGGAGGCGTAGTTCTCGATCCTGAATCGGGCCATACTAAAAAAGTTGATGTTCGTATCAAAGATGGAATCATCGCAGATGTAGGGAGTAATCTGGATGCCAATGGTACGCCTGTATACGATTGTACTGATAAATATATTTCTCCGGGGTGGATGGATATGCACGTGCATCTACGTGAACCCGGGTTTGAGCACAAAGAGACCATTGAGTCTGGGTGTAAAGCAGCTGCTTTTGGCGGGTTTACGGCTGTGGCTTGTATGCCAAATACGAATCCACCGATTCACACGCGAGACGTGGTCGAGTTTATCAAAAAACGAGCTGCTGGGAATATCGTAGACGTTTATCCCATCGCCTGTGTGTCTAAAATGCGCGAGGGGAAGGAGTTGACCGAAATGGCGGATCTCGTCGAAGGAGGTGCAGTTGCGTTCAGTGATGATGGTTCTCCCGTTCAAGATGCCGGCTTGATGAGGCGAGCACTGGAATATAGCTCCATGTTAGGTGTACCTATCATTAACCATATGGAAGAGGAGACGCTCAACACGGATGGGCACATGTTTGAAGGGGACGTCTCGACCCGCCTGGGAATTCCCGGTATACCTTGCCTCGCCGAGGAGGTAATGATAGCAAGAGATATCCTTTTGGCCGGCTTTACGGGCGGGCACGTACACGTAGCTCACATCTCCACAAAAGGAGCCGTAGACCTGGTGAGAGAAGCAAAAGCGAAAGGCATCTCAATAACCGCTGAAGTATGTACGCATCACTTTACACTCACTGACGAAGCCGTTGAGGCGCATACGTTTTCTACGAATACCAAAATGCATCCGCCTCTGGCAGATAAAGATTCGGTCGCAGCCATTAAAGAAGGGTTGAGGGACGATACGATTGATGTGATTTGCACGGATCATGCACCTCACGCTTCATTTGAAAAAGAAGTCGAGTTTATCGAAGCTCCTTTTGGCATTTTAGGTTTGGAAACGGCATGGGGGCTTACGGGCCGAGAACTCATTGATCCAGGGATCTTGTCAGTCGAAAAGGCTGTTCGAAAATTGACCGTAGAGCCGTACCGGGTTCTAAAGCTGGAACTGCCTCGCATTGAAAAAGGAAAGAGCGCCAACTTAACCGTATTTGATGCCTCTACCCAATGGGTATTTAAGGAAGAACATATTCAGTCGAAAAGTAATAACACTCCCTTCGTCAATGATGAACTGATTGGAAGAGCTTGGGCTATCTATAATAAGGGACAATTCTACTCTATTTAATTTGAATAATCAGGCTAACGAACATATTCTGAACATCGGGATCATTTTTGGTGGGCAGTCCCCCGAGCACGAGGTGTCCGTAATTACTGCACTTCAAGTAGTCGCTGCCCTGGATGGACGCCGCTACAGGCCCATTCCTATTTATATTGCTAAAGATGGAGGATGGTTTACAGGGACTGAATTGTTGAATCTGGAAGCATTTAAGGATTTAGATACACTTACTCTCATAGCCCAACAAGTGCACCTCCAAAGGAAACCCGTTGGGGGCGTCTCGCTGGTAGCTGATGTGCCCAAGAAGTGGTTCGGTAAGCAGATTTTGCACATCCCCTTGGATATGATGTTCATTGCTCTTCATGGAGGCGAAGGTGAAAATGGCGGGGTACAAGGAATCTGTGAAACGTATGGGATTCCCTATTGCGGAAGCGGGGTGCTGGGTTCTTCGTTAGGGATGGACAAAGTGATTTCAAAGATGGTCTGCCGGGATCAAGGAATTCCTATTGTACCTTTCGTTTCTTTCAAAGAACACGAATGGGCAAACCGAGAGAATCAATGCCTTGATAAATGCGAGAAATTAGGCTATCCCATGATTGTGAAACCAGCGAGGCTTGGTTCGTCCATTGGGATAGCTAGGGTAGAAGATCGGAATGAACTGGATGCAGCCATAGAAGACGCTTTTCGATACGACGACAAGATCGTCATTGAACATGCGGTACCTAATTTACGCGAAATTAATTGCTCCGTAATTGGTGATGTGCGTGCTGCAAGGGCAAGTGTATTGGAAGAGCCTCTGACGGGTGAAAAATTGCTCTCGTTTCAAGAAAAATACATGCGAAACGACGGGCAGCAAGGCACAAAAGCAACAGGAACCAAGGATGCTGGCTCGTCCGCAGGTATGGCTTCTTTAGATCGAGTGATCCCTGCCCCGTTATCTGACACTAAAACACAGCAGATTCAAACGCTTGCAGTGAATGTCTTTCAGCTTTTTGAATGCGCGGGTGTAGCACGCATCGATTTTCTCATGGATAGTGTCACCGAGGAAGTGTATTTCAACGAAATCAACACGATTCCTGGGTCTTTTTCATTTTATCTTTGGGAGCCCAGTGGAGTACCGTTCCATCGCCTGGTGCATGAGCTTATTCAAATGGGGTTGAAAAAACACAAGGAACGCTCCCGTTTTGTACGCACCTATAAAACAAACCTTCTAGCGATGCGCGCCACTGGCGCAAAGGGGACAAAGGCATAACAATCATATCTATTTTGCCGATAAGGGTCTTGGCCTCTCTCGAGTGAAATTAAATCGAATCAAATAGGGAGCTTAGGCTGAAAAAAAGAGAATCTTGGTCGATATAAAAAGGGACATTTTAGTAATTGTCTGAATTTCAGATCCCTTTACATTAGCGACGTAGTACCTATGGACCACGATCCTTTTTTACTGAAACTAACTTCGTTTATAAAACCTCTGCCAAGTGTTGCTGATCGAGTCCTCTACCTGGCTCGCCAGGATCCGGTTGATTTCAAGGAATTAACGAAGGTTATCGAAACGGACCCTATATTAAGCACGATGATCGTTAGCCTTGCTAACTCTCCGATGTACAATGCATCAGGTAGAGCAGTAGACTCACTTGATCGTGCCATCGTCTTCTTGGGCCAGGGGCGCATTATGGACTCCGTCATGGCTTATATGACGCGAAGTATTCGTGAGGATTCAACTGAAGAGTGGCCTCTAGGGGATTTGAACTTTTGGAAGCATTGTATTTCAGTAGCTATAGCAGCAAGAATGCTTGCAGAAAAGATGCACATTCCAGCGGCTGACAAATGCTTTATCGCCGGCTTGATTCACGATGTCGGAAAGCTTGCTTTGTTGAATTATGATCCCAGTGCATATAGAACGGTCATTGAAGAAGTCGTTCAAACCAAGCGGCCCATAGAATTTATAGAACTTGGTGCCTTTGGGGTAACGCATGCAAATCTTGCCGGGCAGATAAGCCGGCACTGGAAATTGTCAAGTCACTTTATGAAAGCCATTAGCTTTCATCATGATGGGCCTGATCCCATTACAGGCACGCTAGCAAACGTGGTTCGAAGTGCAAATTTACTGGCGAAAATAGCCGGCTATTGTGAGAGCGGAAATCCGTATAACATGATTACGACTGATTTGTTGGTACCCCATCCTCGCGTGAATCAGGAAGATATCCAGGATATACTGACCAGGTTACCCAAAATGGTCACTGATCTTAGCACCCTCATTTTAGGGCAAAAGGTAGATCCCATCCCGGTTGATAACGAGACCAAGATCTGTGTTTCTGTTGGTATTGGTAATGGGGAAGAACGCGTCTTATTGCGATACATACTATCAGCATTAGGCTGCGAGACAAACTTTGGTCAGCTAAAGGAAGACGAGGACGCTATACAGGTAATGATCATGGATTACCTACCCTCAGTTGCTCCAGAAGGGAAGCACATTATTGATTTCCAATCGTGGAGAGAACAACAGCGGGATATACCTTCGAACATCCTGAATATCAAATCCCTTAGACACTGGATTTCTGGTAAGCTAGAGGACGTTAAAGCAATTGCTGTTTAAGCGACTCGTTCTCGAAGGAAAAATAATCCGGATGCTCCCTTATAAATTCCCAGCATCGGTCGATTTCTAATCTACAAAGTGAACAGAAGTACCTGTTTAATGCTCACTATTCGGAGTTATACCCTCGCTCTTATTCGAATATGGATGACCAAAACGAATTAGTAAAAGACTTTCTTATTGAGAGCTTCGAGTATCTGGATACTCTTGATGAAGATCTCCTCGAAATGGAACAGCAATCTGAAGATCCTGAAGTGATTGCGCGAATTTTTAGAGCTGTCCATACAATCAAAGGTACAGGAGGCTTCCTTAATTTTGAGAAGTTGGTCGGTATTGCTCATGTCGGAGAAGAGCTCCTCGACGCCGTTCGAAAAGATCGGGTTGAGGCGAATACTGAGGTTGTTGGCGCCCTCTTCGAACTCGTTGATGCATTAAGGGAAGTATTGGTAAGCATCGAGGAGACGGGTAGAGACGGGGAAGAAGCCTATGCTGAGCTTATTGAAACACTCAAATGCTTGCATTCTGGTGAGGTCCCTACCGCGACCTCATCCGGCTCTGCAAAACCCGCTGAGCAACCAGTAGAAAAAAAGCCTGATGCCCCCCCACCACCGGATGTGGAAGGGAAGGATGATATTGTCAAAGAGTTCTTGTCGCAAAGTTTTGGGCACCTGGAAGAAGCTGAAAAGCTGCTCAAAGACGTAGATAGTGACGCTATTGATGAAGCGCTGATTTCAGAAATAATTAAGCATACTGAAGTAATTCGAGGGACGGGAGGGTTTCTAAGCTTTCGAAACCTGGCTCTTTTGCTCCTTTCTTTCAGAAACATCCTTAAAGCAGTTGCAAGCAAAAAAGTGGTCTTTGAAGGGGAGGCCAAAACTACGTTGGAAAATTTGCTCAATGGGGCTGGGCAGATCTTGTCAAATATTGAGATTCTAGATACAGAGGGTGACCTTCAATTTAAGAAGCTCATTGACACAGCAAACCGGCTCTTGTCCGGTGAACCTCAGAAGGATAAGGAAGAGGTTAAGAAGCCTGAGGAAGACGAAAAATCGAAAGAAAATACCCCTACTACCGGGAAGGGAACGGAAAAGACGGATGCCAAGGCTGCGAAAAAAGCAACTGGAAAAGATAAATCGAGCTTAACAGACAACAGTATTCGAGTAGACGTAGGGCTGCTGGATAGCTTGATGAATTTGGTCGGGGAGCTCGTGCTCACTCGAAACCAAATTCTACAATTCACTACTGAGAATTCCAATCTAGGATTGGCTAACTCTACACAAGATCTCAATTTAATCGTTACCGAATTGCAAGAAGGGGTTATGAAAACCCGGATGCAAACAATCGGGACTATTTGGCGCAAGTTTCCCAGGGTAGTACGGGATCTCTCCAAAGCGTGTAACAAACAGGCACGTGTAGAAATGGAAGGAGAGGATACAGAGCTTGATAAGACTATTATTGAAGCAATTAAGGATCCTCTCACTCACCTCGTTCGAAATTCGGTGGATCATGGCATTGAGATGCCGGAAGATCGAATAAAAAAGGGGAAGTCTGCTGAAGGAAGGTTGCTTCTCCATGCATTCCACGAAGGCGGCAGTGTAATTATAGAGATTGTTGACGATGGAGGGGGGATTAATGCAGAGAAGGTGCGAGATAAAGCCGTTGCAAATGGAGTAATCACACAAGCTGAAGCGGCTCGCATGACGGAACGTGAAATGCTTGGGCTCATCTTTAAGCCTGGTTTGTCTACAGCCAAAAAGGTCAGTAATATCTCAGGTCGTGGCGTAGGGATGGACGTTGTGAAAACGTACATCGAACGTATTGGCGGTTCCGTGGAGGTGATGAGTAAGATTGATCTTGGCACAACGATACGGATCAAAATCCCTCTCACACTTGCGATTATTCCCGCCTTGATGGTTAAGGTGGCATCGCATCGATTTGCCATTCCTCAGGTAAATCTACTGGAGTTGGTCCGTCTAGAAGGCGAACAGATCAATAAAGAAATTGAGATGGTTCAGGGGACGCCAATCTATCGGTTGAGAGGGAAGCTCCTCCCGCTCGTATTTCTACGAAAAGAACTTGAACTGAAAGAAGATACTGAGGGTATCTCCTTCAAACCTCAGGCTAAAAAAGAGAGTCAAGAAGCTTCAGGAGAAGCACCAGTACCCGTTGAAACTGGAAGTAAGGAAGATACTGTAGCCATTAACATTATTGTTCTTCAAGCTGAAAACCAGGTCTTTGGCCTGGTCGTCGACGAAGTGATTGATACAGAAGAAGTGGTTGTAAAGCCGCTGAGTAAATTGCTGAAGTCAATCCCTATCCTGGCTGGAGCTACCATAATGGGCGATGGAAAGGTTGCGCTGATCCTTGATGTCGTTGGGATAGCCCACAAAGGAAATGTGATGGCTAAAGAGCAGAATTTGCGCAAGTCTGGAAAAAATACGGTTAGAAAAGAATCTTCTGAGCATGCTACGTTCCTTCTTGCCAGAGTTTCTGAGAACAGGCAAGTAGCTGTGCTGTTGTCCGCGATTTCAAGGCTGGAAGAAATTAAAGCTTCTCAGTTAGAGTCCGCTGGAAATCAAACGGTGATTCAATACAGGGGATACCTGATGCCCCTCGTGTGGTTGACTCAACTCCTGGGTGGAGGCCGCTCCAATCCCGATTCCGAGGACTATATGCAGGTGATTGTGTGCTCCAAAAATGGGCTTAATGTGGGGCTCATCGTGGATGAAATTGTAGATGTTGTGGACGAGCGAGTTGTTGGTAATGAACGAACTGGCATTATCAGTGGGGTGCAGGTAATACAAAATCAAGTCACCGAAATAGTCAATATCAAAGATGTGCTGGAGCGAGTAGATACCAGCCTTTTTGAATTGAACGAGGCGATTCAAACCGAACAAACGATCGGATAGATATGAACGACCAAAAACAGTTTTGCACCTTCCAACTCGATGACATGCTATTCGGGATTGATGTGCTAAATGTTCAGGAAATCATCCTTCCTCAAGAGATGACCGAAGTGCCACTGGCACCGAGCGTGATAAGTGGATTGATAAACTTAAGAGGGCAGGTGGTTACGGCGATAAACTTAGGAAAGTGGCTAGGTATTGAGTCTGAAGATGAAGCCAGCCAACGAAGCATGAATGTTGTTATCTGTACAGATGATGAAGTAGTTAGCTTTCTGGTTGATAGCATTGGTGATGTAGTTGAACCCAACGAAAGCTCTTTCGAACCACCCCCACAAACACTTGAAGATGGCATTCAGCAGCTCATTAACGGGGTCTACAAACTAGACAGCCAACTGCTGCTGGTGATGGACGTCGCAAGAACTGTGGAATTGTTCACAGAAACATTCAATGGGAGGTCTGGACTTGTTCCAGTAATAGAATAGAGAACGATACAAAATTTCTAAGCTAGAGAAAAAGGCATTGTAATGACGCATCAAACATTAAATTCGATAAAGGAAAAGGTGGGTGCTGGTGGGCACAAGTCCCTTTCTGCTAAATTTGACATCGATAACGATAATCTGTCCTATCGCCGCGAATTCTTACGACTGGGAGAAGAGGAACGTGCGCTTTGTGTAGATATGATTCCATGGATGGAAGAACATGCACCCAAAATTGCGCGCGAGTTTTATGACTTCCAGTTTACGTTTTCCAGAACATCTGCCTTTTTTGAACACATGGCGGCAGAGAAAGGAATGTCGGTGGTGAATTTGCGCACCTACCTGGAAAATGCACAACAATCCTATTTAGTTGCTTGCTTTCAAGGAGCAAAAAGTAATTGGGATGTGAATTACTTTGAAAGCCGCCTTAAAATTGGTGAAGTTCATCATCGCATCAACCTGCCCTACAAATGGTACATCGGTTCATATACCGAATTTACGATGTTGGTCCACAAGTATCTCAAAGAATCATTTGAAGATCGAGATTACGTGGATCGAGTTATGGCAGTTGTGACCCGTATCTTTAACTATGACCTGCAAGCTGTTGTTGAAGCCACCATTTACAGCGGACTGGAAAGCTTTGGGTTTCCTTTTGATTCGATAACCACAACACGTGAAACAGATCGAGGGGATCACCTTGATCAAATCAATAATTATCTGGTTGGAAAGCAACTCGAGGCAGCCAGCTTTAGAGGACAATTGGATGCTATTGCCAATGCTCAAGGGGTTGTAGAACTTGAAATGGATGGTACCGTCTTGGCTGTCAACCAAATCTACCTAAATGCCCTTGGGTATGCTCGCGAAGATGCAATCGGTAGGAATCATAGTTCATTGGTTGGGGATAAATTTGCAAACTCCAGCGCATACAGAGAACTCTGGAGGCAGCTAAAGCAAGGAAACAGTCAGGTAGGGGAGTATCTGGAGCAATCGATTGACGGGCGTGATGTCTGGTTTCAGGTTTCTTACAATCCGATTATGGATGACAACGGAGTCCCTTTCAAAGTTGTTAAGTATGCGACCGACATCACGGAAGAGAAGTTGAAGAACCTGGATTACCAGGGGCAGATTGAAGCGATTTCGGACTCTCAGGCTGTTATTGAGTTCAACATGAACGGGGAGGTCCTCAAGGCCAATAGCAATTTCTTGTCGGCAATGGGATATTCCTGGAATGAGATCGATGGCCGTCATCATCGCATGTTTGTTGAACCTGAATTTGCGATGACGAGCGATTACAGGATGCTTTGGGAACGCCTGAATCAAGGAGAGACGCAAGCAGGTGAATTCAAACGGGTTACAAGCCGTGGAAATGTAATCTGGCTTTCTGCTTCCTACACGCCGTTGCTTGACTCAGACGGTAAGCCTTTTAAGGTTATCAAATATGCAAGGGAAATTACGCAAGAGGTTGAAGCTCGTGAACGGCTTGAGCACTGTGTAACTGAAATTCTTGAGGTTGTAAATGCGGCCGCGCAGGGGGACTTAACGCGAGAACTTTCAGTTGCTGGCGATGATCCTATTGGCCAGATGGGGGGCGCCCTTAGAGGGTTCTTCTCAAAACTCAAAGAAATTATCGGTTCAATTGACGAGAACGCCCAACACCTTTCTGCAGCAGCAGACGAAATGGCCGCGCTTAGTGATAACATGGGTGAGAGTGCAGGGGAAACCTCTAGCCAGGCAACCACAGTCGCGTCTTCTGCTGAGGAAGTCAGTTCTAACATTCAGACGGTTGCAGCTGGGGCAGAAGAAATGTCAGCCAGTATTAAAGAGGTGGCCACTAACGCCGGTGAAGCCGCACGTGTCGCTGCAGAGGCTGTTGATGCAGCTGAAAAAACCAATATCACCGTTACTAAGCTCGGTGAGAGCAGTGCAGAAATTGGCAATGTGATCAAGGTTATTACTTCCATCGCACAACAAACAAACCTACTTGCTCTGAATGCTACGATCGAGGCAGCACGAGCCGGAGAGGCAGGAAAAGGGTTTGCCGTGGTCGCAAACGAAGTAAAAGAATTGGCTAAACAAACCGCTCAGGCAACCGAAGAAATCAGCCAGAAGATCGAAGCCATTCAGACTGATACAAAAGGGGCTGTTGATGCTATATCTAAGATTGGCTCAATAATCGGCCAGATAAACGACATCCAGGGTACTATTGCAGCGGCTGTTGAGGAGCAAACAAGCACCACGACCGAAATTGCACGAAACGTGCATGAGGCAGCAAAAGGAAGCTCTGAAATTGCAGAAAATATTTCTCACGTTGCTATGGCTGCCGATAATACCTCTACAGGAGCAAAAGAAAGTAAAACCGCTACAGAGGAACTCGCAAAAATGTCGCAGTCCCTCCGCGGAATTGTTGCCATGTTTCAGTATTAGCAGAAAGGCAAAAATACCCTCAAGGTACTCTGTTTAGTGAGAAGCTGCTTCCTTCTTGTGCATGAAACATGAAACCCCTTTTGTCAAACAATATCAAAATAGTCCGCGTTCATGGGTATAAAAATCTTGATAGTAGACGATTCAGTCTTGGCACGAAGGCTAATCTCTTCAGCACTGGAAGAAGAACCTGCATTGGAAGTTGTTGGGACAGCTGTGAACGGGGTAAATGCGCTCAAGAAGGTTGAATTACTCAAGCCAGATCTGGTCATCATGGATGTTGAGATGCCTGAGATGGATGGGGTAGAGGCTTTAAAGGTCATAAAGCAGCGGCATCCGAATATTGCCGTAATCATGTTTACTTCATTGAGTGAAGCTTCGTCTGAGAAGACCCTTGAAGCGCTCGAATCAGGAGCAGAGGATTATGTTGCAAAGCCAACTGGAGCGAATGGAGTAGAAGAAGTAAAGATGCTTACTCGTTCCTCCTTGGTGCCTAAGATAATGGCACTGAGGGGGAATTTAAGGGGCTCGAAAGCAGAGCCGTCCAATAAAGTTGATGCGCCTGCTCCTTCCAGTCCACCGCATCCAGCACCTCCTCGGCGTTTTACTTCATCCACTCCACCAGTGAGGAAACCGGAAAAGGCAGAAACAAAGCCGGTCAAGCCAGCCGGTACACCTACTCGTTTAACAACGAACAAGCTTCGTGCTCCAGTTAAAATTCTGGTTATAGGTGTATCTACAGGCGGGCCGAACGCATTGGCAAAGTTGATCCCAACGATTCCTGCTTCCATTCCAGTACCTGTTCTCATTGTTCAACACATGCCAGCTGCATTTACTACGACGCTTGCAAAGCGGCTAGATGGGGCTTCTGATCTGTCTGTAAAAGAAGCTCGGGCTGGTGAAGTTGTGACCCCAGGTGTAGTCCGAATTGCGCCAGGTGGTTTTCATATGATCGTTGAAAAAAAGGGAGGGGGAGTCGTTCTGAACCTGAATGAAGACCCCCCCGAACAAGGGTGCCGGCCAGCTGTGGATGTACTATTTCGCTCTGTAGCTGAAGTATACGGCAAACACGCACTTGCCGTTATTTTGACAGGTATGGGGAAAGATGGGCTAAACGGCAGCGAGGCCATCATTGATCAGGGTGGTTCACTATTCGCTCAAGATGAAGCATCATCTGTTGTTTGGGGAATGCCAGGAGCTGTTACTCGTGCAGGCCTGGTTGATAAAGTAATACCCCTTGATCGAATCGGATACGAGATCATGCTTCGTATTGAAACCACTTTAGCACACACTAACCACTGAGATTATCGTGAAAGATACAGATTTTGACTTTCTAAGTAGTTTTGTTGAATCCAGATCTGGTATAGTTCTCCATAAGGACAAAGCGTATCTTATAGAGTCCAGGTTGGCACCCGTCATCAAAAGTGAAGGATTTGGCTCCTTGAGCGATTTGATCCTACGATTACGATGGCAGGCAACGGGTGATCTTGTAGACAAGGTAATTGATGCCATGACTACAAATGAGACGTTCTTTTTCAGAGATAATCCACCCTTTGAAGCCCTCAAAACAGGTATCGTTAAAGACCTGATTGAAAAAAGACAGTCTACCAAAACGTTAAATATCTGGTCTGCTGCGTGTTCTTCTGGTCAAGAACCCTACAGTATTTCTATTTTACTTAGAGAGCATTTTCCTGCCCTGAATGATTGGACGATTCGGATCCTTGGAACAGATGTTTCCGACGAAGTCCTCGAAAAAGCAGACAAGGGAGTATACTCTTCGTTTGAAGTAGGCCGTGGCCTTAACGATATGTTGGTGAAGCGGTATTTTGAACCTGTCGATTCACGCTGGAAAGTTCGTCAGTCGCTCCGTGATCGGATAGAGTTTAAGAAGCTAAACTTGATGGATTCATTTGCGCAAATCCCTAAGATGGATGTCATATTTCTGCGCAACGTACTCATCTATTTCAAGCAAGACGTGAAACGAGATATTGTTGGGCGAATTATCGAACGCTTGATGCCGGATGGGTATCTTTTCTTGGGCCAATCTGAAACGGCAAAAACATTAAGTGATCAGTTGGAGCCCGTAAATATTGCCAGCGCAAGTTGTTTTGTGAAATCGGGTGCTGTAGTAAGCTTCTAGGGTGCTATACGTCAAAATGACTTTTGTGTGCGTCCGCACGGCTTTCTGATGGAGAATACTTGTCCGGAGCTGAGTTCTCAAGCCATTCGATTCGCTGCTGCAGGTAATACACCTTAGACAGCAGGTAGATGAGACCCAGGCTTAAAGCGATAGCTCCAATTATGCCAGCTATCCGAAACACACTCCATTCACCTCCAGTGAATGAGACCATCCAGAATGGGCCTAGAGTTAGCAAAAACGGCAGGACGAGAAGCTTATACTTTTTCATTTGAGGGGCCTTTTGATCTCATTTTGAGAGGAGATTGCTGTGAGAAAATCATCAGCAAAATCCGTGCAATTCCTGATGATCCAGGTGAATTGATTTTGTATTTCTGAAGCATTCCCTTAACTTCAGGGCAGTATTCAGACACATCAACACGCCAAGATCTTCATGCCCTGGTATAAAGTACTAGATCCGACTGAACTTCCTGAAGGGAGAGTAAAACCTATCACATGTGCACACCGAACCTTATGCATAACGCATTTTAAGGGGAAGTACGGTGCCTTGGATAACCGATGCCCCCATCAAGGAGGTCCGCTCGGAGAAGGATCGATTGAAAACGGACTATTACGTTGCCCGTGGCATGGATGGGATTACGATCCTATTAGCGGCAAAGCCCCTGGATTTGATGATGGGGTCGAATCCTTTCCCGTAGAGATCCGAAGTGATGGAGTGTATGTAGAAATAGAGGAAGAATTGCCGCACATCCGCACCGTTTCTGACCTTATGGTTGAGACCATGGTGGATTGGAATGTGCGCATGGTCTTTGGTATGGTAGGGCATTCTAATTTGGGATTGGCAGACGCACTACGGATACAGGAAGAGCAGGGTAATCTGGCCTTTTATGGAATACGACATGAAGGTGCTGCTTCCTTTGCAGCATCTGCTTATGGAAAATTAACGGGCCGGCCTGCAGCTTGCCTTTCCATTGCCGGTCCCGGTGCAACAAACCTGTTAACAGGGTTATGGGATGCAAACGTAGATCGGTCTCCGGTAATCGCTCTAACCGGACAGGTGGATACGCAAGTATTGGGACCTGGGGCTTTTCAAGAAGTTGATCTTATGGCTGCTTTCGGCAAGGTAGCACAATGGAGCCAAACAGTGCTTCATGATAGCCGCCATGCTGAATTGATGAATCTAGCCTGTAAGAGTTCGATTCTGAATCGGGGCGTGTCCCACCTGGTATTTCCAGATGAGGTGCAAAACCTTCACGTTCCGGATGAAGTGATGCCAGGAACCCCCTTTGGTCGGGTTGCTGATCGTGCAATTGCTCCTCCTGTTGATGCTCTCGATCGGGCCGCAGAACTGCTTGAGCAGGCCAAGAGACCTGTTATTATTGTAGGGCATGGGAGCCGATTTAATATGCATGAGATCATTGAGTTGGCAGAACTCTTAAAATGCCCGGTCCTTACCACGTTCAAAGGAAAGGGGCTCATTTCGGATAGCCATCCCCTTGGAGCAGGAGTACTTGGGCGCAGTGGTACACCCATAGCGAGCTATTTTATGAATGAGGCGGACGTATTGCTTGTTCTGGGGGCGAGCTTCAGTAACCACACTGGAATTACCCCTAAGGTCCCTACCATTCAAGTGGACTTTGATACGATGACGCTGGGTAAATTCCATAGTGTTGATGTGCCTGTATGGGGAGAGATTGGTGTGACTGTCAACCTCCTTAGAGAGGCTCTGAGTAATCATGTACCAGAAGTAGATCAAGAACCCGAAATTGCTGACCGCTGGTTAATCTGGAGAGAGGAAAAGCGGCGGCGCCTCGAAGATGACAGAGGTAAAGGGGTAAATTCTGCAGCAATATTTGACGCAATGACCCACCATGTTCCTGATAATGCGATCATTGCAGTAGATGTTGGTAATAACACGTATTCCTTCGGCCGGTATTTTGAATGCAGCAACCAGGCAATATTGATGTCTGGATATCTAGGGTCAATTGGGTTTGCATACCCTGCAGCCATGGGTGCCTGGGCGGCAACACAAGAAGATGATCCTCTTTTTGCAGACAGGGCCGTTATCGCCGTTTCGGGGGATGGTGGATTCGGGCAGTATATGGCTGAACTTACAACAGCGGTTAAATACGGCATGAATATCACCCATATTCTGATCAATAACTACGAATTGGGTAAAATCTCAAAGGAGCAACGATCTGGAGAATGGGATGTATGGCAGACTTCGCTGCATAATCCGAATTTCTCAAAATATGCTCGTCTTTGTGGCGCGCTGGGAATCCGGGTAACAGACAGGGAAGAACTGGATTCAGCCCTGGAAGAAGCTCTTGCTCATGACGGACCGAGCATGGTAGAGGTCATCGCAGACGCAGAGCTTATATAGGATAAATGTGACCCGTACGCACTGGCGGCGATCAGTCAAAGCCTCTTCCGATTGTGAATTGAAACAGCCACTGTTTCTGGCCGGTGTGGTCATCCGTACTGAGGGGTGAAAACGTATCAAAATTATACCCGTAGGCAAGTTCAAGGGTGCCGAGTATCGGTAAGAAAAATCGCATTCCAAAGCCGGCAGATCGATACAGTTCGGCAGGGTTATACGTTGAGAAGCTATCCCATGTATTTACAGCATCCATGAAGGCATAAGGCGCAGCCTGCAACTGGTCTGTAGAAATGGCCATAAAGCGAAGCTCTGTACTAAACTTGTTCAAGATTCGCCCACCAATTGGTTCGTTGTTTAGCCGGGGTCCAATTGATCCGGCTGGATAGCCACGCATGTAGATTAAATCTGTACCCAGAAATTGAGCACTGTTAAAGCCTTGTGTGTCAAAAGGAGAGCCTCCTACAATAAAACGCTGAAATTCTACATCGCCACCTGTTAGCGATCCAATGTATCCAAGATCAGAGGAAAAGCTAAAGGTTAACTTGTTCGCAAGAGGGGTGTGCCAGGTATTTTTAAGCCGCCATTTATGGTACTGGATAAATCCATTGATCGGAGGGGCAAGGGTTACAGAGAATAAAAAATTGGATCCTCTGGAAGGGAATAACGGGTGGTCGGTAGAGTTTCTTAATAAGGCTTGTTGTACTGTAACTTCTTCACTTCGGCCTTGGGGTAGGGTCGTGTATAAGCCTTCGTTGTTGTATAACTGGTATCCTATCGTAGTAGATACGCTGAACTTATCATCGGGCCACTTAAGCCGTTTTTCATAAAAAGAGCGCATCGATATGCTGGAAAACGACCCTGTGCCAATCGAAGACAGGGCATTTTCGCCTATTCGGGTATAAGACAGGTTCATACCTATAGGCGTTGGTTTACCTCGGAGCCAGGGTTCTGTAAATCCAATTGAATAATTTTGATAGTTTGAGCCGCTGGTTTGAATGCCAAGAGACAATTTTTGCCCATCGCCTGCTGGTAATGGACGCCATGCATTCCGTTTAAAGAGGTTTTGCACAGAAAAATTATTGAATTCAAACCCCAGGCTTAATACCAGGCCATAACTGGCCCATGTACCAGAAAGTTGGAGTTGATCGCTCCCGGTTTCTTCGAGAGAATAAGTAAGATCAACGACCTTTTGTTGATCATCAATTTCTACTCCGGGCCCTGCCCCAATCGACTCCTGGCTGAAGTAGTTGAGTTGCATGAGCCGCCTTATGGATTCTTGAATTGCATCCCTGCTAAACGTTTGTCCGGGTATCGTATACAACTCACGCCGTACCACATGGTCTTTCGTTTTCTCATTGCCGGCAATCTCAATAGATCCAAATTCATAAACATCCCCTTCTGCAATATCTATGTACACATCCAGCGAATCGCCTCCTGCGACACGTATTGAGGGCGTAGCACGGAATGTCATGTACCCACGATTCATGTATAGGCTGGAAACGTCGGTTGAAGATTTGTTTGCAAAGAGGTTTTCTTGCAGCCGGGTTCCGTTGTACATGTCACCCTTTTGAATGCCTAGCGCTTGGGAGAGCTGTGCATCAGAAAAAAGAGTATTTCCATCCCATTGCACGGAACGGATGTGGTATTGAGGGCCCTCATACAGGTCGATGGCTATCTTGTAAGTAGGGTTGTAAACAGGTTCTTGTTGTCCCCCTTCTGAGGCAACGTATACAGTATCTCCATTGGCATTTGTGTAGCTGGACCTGGCTATGGAGTTTGAATGGACGCGTTTGTTTTCCAGGTAAACGCTATCCGATAAGATGCGTGCATCATAATGGCCTCGTTCGTTTAGTGTGGTAATGATTTGTTGAAGGTCCTTTTCGTAAGTGGGCGCATCAAATGTTGCCTTCTTCCAAAAACGCCACCATGTATCTTCCTTGGTTTTTGTTTTTTTGAGCAACTTCCTGTCAGAAATAACCTGATTTCCTCGGAGAGTTATATCCTTTATTTCAACTCGCTTACCGGTATCGACCTTGAATGTAAGATCGACTGCTCCTTCGTTAGTGGTTTTATCCACGGTTACGGTTGTTGTAGGGTATCCTTTTGCATTGTAAAATGCTTTTATCATACCTACTGTTTGCTCTACATGCGCGCGGCGAAGCGGAGTTCTGATTAACAGAGGTGCATCTTCTTCCAACTCATTTCTATGGCTTTTCTTTACTCCTGTGATCGAGTAGCTTCCTATGCGAGGCGTCTCTTTGACTTGGATCAGTAAGTGGCCGGTGCTCTGAGTATCATGCTTTTCAATGATTTTGATGTCCTCATATTTACCGAGCCTATACATTGCACGAATGGCTTCTGAAAATACTATGTCACCTGGAATCGAAACATCATCACCGACCTTTAAACCACTTGTTTGTATCAAAAACTGGGCTTCTGTAGGCGTAGAAGCGCCCTCTACCTGGACGCTGGCGATACGGATTTCTCGAACAGGGTGTGGACCTTGATCCTGAGAATAACTTGGAATTGAGAAGACGACTGCAGCACAGATGATGCAGACAATTTGGATTGCTGTGTAGGTATTGAAGTAAAGGACAATAGATTTCATTAGACACCAGGTATAAGCACTTGCTAAAACTCGGTGTGGTTCGGCATCATACGTGTGGTTCCTCTACTACGCGATACGCATTGCAGCGTTGTTGCTTGTACTTAAAATGTAGGTAACAAATGTAAATAGCACGTTTCGCACGTGTTAATTGAGGCACATAGATAGCCAACGCACTTCCAATGAAGAAATCGAGAGCCTTTTCAGTAATACTTCTCCTTGCGGTTATACTTACGAGTACCTTGTGTTTCAGCGCCTATTTCCAGTACAATTGGCTGAATCAATTAAGTGAAGCTGAGGAAGTACGAATTCGAACCTCTGTGGAAAACACGGCACATCTCCTGGGTGATGAACTCAATCAGGAGATGATGTCTGCACTGTTTACGTTCGTAATTCCTGCTCCTGAAAGCCGGAAAGAATTGACAGACAAACTGTCTGAACGCTGGATTGAATGGTATGCAACTTCGGCGCATCCTGGATTGGTAAAGCACATTTATTGGATGGAATACAATGATTCCGGAGAGGAAAAGCTCTATCAGTACAATGAGGTCGATACGGTGTTGGAGCGCGTCAAGAAGTGGGTGCCGGCAAACGGAATGTATCCTGAGATTGAGACGTTCTTTGGCGAGGATGTGGTATCCCCAATGCCGTATACCCGTCAAAGACCTACCTCTATTTCAGGCTTGAATGAGTTTCCTTTGATCCCTTTTGGTTCAGGGCTTAGGGAAACTGAGGATCGCCTCTTTATCGTATTTGACATGGCCTACATTTCAAATGAATGGATGCCAGAGCTCGTCTACCGCTTCTTCCAGAATTATGAACAGGGTGATTACGATATCTTGATTACGAACCGGGAGGCAGCAGATCACGTTGTCTATGCATCTGGTCCGAACCTTGAAATGCATGAAGACGCGGATGTTAGCCTAAATGTTGGTCCACCAGACCCGCTCTATGTGATGCGCTTGTTTTCTCGCATGATTGCACGCCCGCCTGATCGCTCCAGGAGAGGTGAGGGGGCCCGAAGGGGTGAAAGAGGCCCTCCTCCGGGTTTAATGCCTCTGCGGATTTGGACCCTCAATATAACCCATAAAAGCGGGGCTCTAGAAACAGCCGTTGCAAAAATGCACCGGAGGAATCTCGGAATTAGCTTTTTGGTCCTAATGGTGTTAGGTATTTCTATCGGGTTGATCCTTCTGTACACACGGCGTAAGCAGCGCCTTGCCGATCAACAAGTAGCATTCGTTGCTGGTGTTTCTCATGATTTAAAAACGCCCATTGCCGTTATTCATGCAGTTGGTGAAAACCTGAGAGATGGATTAGTCAATGAACCCGAAGAAATGCATGAATACGGGACGTTTGTTGTTGATCAAAGCCGCAGTCTGCTAAGCACGCTTGATCAAGTCCTCTCGTTTGCCGGCATTACGCTAGGAGGGAAGCAATACACCGAACAATCGGTCGATTTAAACAAGGTAGTACAACGCACGCTGAGCCGGATTGAACTGGACCTGAAAGATGTTGAACTTGACCTGGATCTGGATGCGTCCCTTCCTGGCATCAAGGGAGATGAAGAGGCATTAACTTCAGTAGTTCAAAACCTTGTGCAGAATGCGATCAAGTATTCAGACGAGTATCCACAGGTAAGCCTGGCTACTTTCGTTGATCAAGGTGCATTGCATCTTACCGTGAAAGATACTGGACGTGGAATAGATGTTGACGATCAACCCTATGTGTTTGACCCCTTTTATCGTTCAGCGCAGGTTCGAGCCTCACAGATACGAGGCAATGGCTTGGGGTTGAGTATTGTGAAAAACATAGTTGAAGCTCACAAGGGCACGATCACGTTCCGGAGTGCACCCAATCTGGGGACTACCTTCCACCTCACCTTTCCGAGTTTTTAATCTAAAACGATCATCTCGTATGGAAAAAATACTATTAATTGAAGATGAACCTGGATTGATCGCTACCCTTTCTAAAAGGCTTGAATCGCACGGGTATGATGTTTCTATTTCTAGAAATGGTTCTGACGGATTGGATGAAGCCATCAATCACTGGTATGATCTCGTAATTCTCGACATTATGCTGCCCGGAATGGATGGCTTTGATATCTGCCGAGATCTTCGCAGGCATAAAGAACATCTGCCTATCCTTATGCTGACAGCCCGAGGCCAAACTATAGACAAAGTTCTTGGTTTTAAGCTGGGTGCAGATGATTATCAGACCAAGCCGTTTCAAATGGCAGAACTCGTTGCGCGCATTGAAGCGCTCCTGCGTAGGTCTAACCACGGTGAGAATCTTGCTTCTTCTTCAAGCTATCGGTTTGCTGACATTGAGGTGAACTTCAGAAGGGCAGAAATGCGCAGAAACCGCGAAGTAGTTGATTGTTCAGCTAAGGAGTTTCAGCTACTCAGGCATTTTATTCTCAACAAAGGACAAGTATTAAGTCGGGAGGAAATATTGAATACAGTTTGGGGATATGAAACGGTACCAAACACACGAACCGTAGATGTACACGTTGCTCGTTTGCGACAAAAAATAGAAGCCAATCCCGGTAAGCCCTCCCATTTGCTAACGGTTCATAATATGGGATATCGATTTGATGGGTAGTTTCATGTCCTGCTTTTACCTGTAGGAAGGCAGGATTTTCTGAAGTTCTTTGATAGACCAGGCACCTTTCACGTAAACGGTTTAAACAGGATGTTACAGATGTAAAATCAGGAGCCCAATCGTTATCGTAGAGGTCGATTCACCGATATGATAGGCACAAACAGTGTGTGCCGGCACGCTGGTTGACTTGCGTTAAAGCATTCTTATTAACCAAACCAAAGGTGAATCATGGAAATTTCAGGTCTCGGATTTCATCAAGAAATCCTGGCGTCCGGTACTCTGCCTGACCCTCAGAAAGTAAGTGGCAGGATGATCGAAAGGCTGGACAAAGATGGAGATGGACTCCTCCAGGTAAATGAACTAGAAGGTCGTTTTGCGGATCGGCTGCAAGGTGCAGATACTGATGAGGATGGCCTCCTATCACAAGAAGAGCTAATACAACAATTTGAGTCAAAGATGGCCGAGTTCGGTGGCTTTGAAGTGGGCAAAAGGCCAGACATTCATAGGCTTAAAAGCATGATAGGCCAGCAGTCTTTTGCAAACGGTTTGTCTTCCGATGAAGAACACTCCGATCTTTTTAGCATCCTTGATAGCTTAGAAGCATCTGAGGAAGACAAAGCCGACCTCAAAGAGGCAATAACTAATGCGCCCTTTGATGTGCTCGGTTAGAAGCTTTTTCTTTTTGGGGGATGGGTAATTCTTGTCTCAAAACGGGAACTTAGTGAGGTAGCAACTCTACAAAAACGGAAGAGGTTTTGTATGAAATAGGGGAGACACTTTGCTTCCTTTGGCACCACAGAGAGGATCGATCCATTCATGCGTCTACCCCTGTATATTAGCTTTTTATAGGCTGCAAAACCATTTAATGCCTTATTGTACCCTGTATCCCGGCCGTGTACATTGCACGCGCCGGGCAGACCCCCCACCTCATGTCCGTTGTCCTCCAAATTGGCCAGATTGCTTTCTTTTTTCTGCTGTTCGCAGTGGCCTTTATCTTTATCTCAAGGGAGACAGATTGGCTTGGTCCCTTGAACAAGGTGCTGGAGAGTATTAAACATGACCTCAGGCACAGCATTGAAAAAAGAATTTTTGAGCGGTTGGATCACCTAAACAACCGGTACGAAAAGGTTTGGAATAACAACAAGCATCTTCTTCCATTAGCAGATGAAAGTGAACAGGTACATTCAGTACTGTATGAGGAATTGTATGGCCGCTTGAATCAATCAACAGAGAAATGGAAAGAGTTGGGCCGGGAGATCGTAGATATTTTCCAGGAGATGGATACCCACATTCATGAATCCAGTATCCGACACCTTCTTGTTGAAGCGGTAAAGGTAAAAGTAAGGAAATCGCGTTTGGATGACGCTGCTCTTCGGATTGATCGGCTTCAGAAAGTAATTGGAGTTTGTACGGACACGTACGAGCAGATCAAGCGCATTCCAACCAGGGTTGAGGGAACTATGGAGGCCCTGAAAAAAGATATCAGGGAATGTTTGTTGGAAAATATCGAAGTGGTTGAGAGTGTTAAGGGAGAACGTATTGAAAGCCACTTGAGAAAGCTCTCCCAGATATTAAAAGAGCGAGAGCCAATGGCTCAACGCCTGGATGAGATCGTCCAGAATAAAGCAGACACCAGGGCCGATAAGGAGATGTTGAGCACTATCCATGTATGGTTGGTACTGGCCAGTGAGGAGATTAGTACTGCAAGGGCTGAGTTTCGCGTCGCAAATCAAACGTTTTCTGAACTTACGTTGATGGAGAAGCAGGTTCGTGCATGGCATGCCTCATACGGCACCATCAAGGGCTCCGATTTATTTGAAGGGATGGTAATTGAGGACCTGGAAAAAAGGGTCGTTGCGCTAAAGGAGTTGTGGGAAGTGTATGAACATGATTTCATCGAACGAAATCAGTTTAAGATCGAGGATCGTACTCATCGAATTCATTTCATCCTCGATGAGGTTGAGCGATTTGATCAGGATATCAATTTTGTGAATACGAGCCGGTCAAGCGTTGAGAAGAAGTTGAATCCGCTTCAAAAAATGGACGATATCAATCACTGGGTGACGAAGACCAGCACCTTGTGCCCATTTACGGTTCAGTTTGATCGCTCTACTTTTGCAGCAAATCAATTTGAAAAGGCACTAATTGGATGGGACAACCCAAGGCCATATGATAATGTACAGGCTTTTGTGGAGCACGCAAAACGCATGGAGCAGGATGTGGAAGAGTACAGTTCTGCCATCAGTGCGCTTAAAGAAAACTATCGGTTTGTAAAGGATATTGAGGCATTACACAGCATCTTGAAAAATGGCTTGTTAAAGAAGTGCACATCGGCGGTGCTTGAGTTTTATCAGTATTCAAACCAGGAGCCTATCATTGATGTGATTGAGTGGGAGCCCTTTGAAGAGCTATTAGGGCAGGTAGAACTCCTTTTGCAAGACAATCCCATCGCCTCGGCCCAACGGCACGATCCGATACCTGAAGAACGAATCCCTGATATTCATGCCCAGGTAGAACAATTCAAACTTGAATGGGAGCAGGCCCTTGGGGCCATACAAGAAAACTATGCCCTCATCCAGAGCATTCTTCGAAAGGATATAGAGCTAATGGGGGCACAGTGGCTCGAATTTGTGTATAGCATCCAAGGAACAGGTGGAGGAGGGTTTATCTTTCCCTATCACGTTATTTCGATTCCTGAGCCCAATGGGAAACTGGCCTCTGTCATCAACTTAAGTGGGTTTCAGACCACTCTATCGACGTTAGAAGATGCCGATCTCATTGCCTGTCATCAAGAAGTTCGAACGCTGTCCCGTTCGATAATGAAGGCGTCAGAAAAGGCTGAGCGGATTCTGATTAAACATAGAGGCATTAAAAATACAGTTGATCAATGTTCGGAGATTGTGCGGGATATTAAAATGCATGATTCACGCTTTGATGAATCTGTAATAAAACGTATAAAAGAACATGCTCTCTTGATTGATCGCTTTGATGATATCTCCAGCTTAGGGGATACGTACGAGTCGTTGTGGGAAACGCTTGGGCTTCTCGAAAATCTAATTCGAGTTGATTTGATGGAGTTTGAAAAGATATACGCAAACATGGAGCAAGCTCCTCAAGCGAAAACGCCTACAAAAACAGGCGTACATCTAGATTCTGCCTAGGGCGTGTGGACCTTCTTGCTGAATGACCACACGCCCTAGGTGTGAATGCTTCTATTATTTTTCTATTGCTGTTGACGATCTAGTCTTTTTTTTACGAGATTATCATCGCTCACCATTAACTAACGATGATATTATGTCCAAATTAAATACTAAACTACCTCTTGTTGTCATAGCACTGATGTTTATTGCAGGTTGTGCCAGCACCAAAAAAGTAGCTGAAGAACCGCATGTTCTCGCAGGTGAATGGGCGTATTCCCTGGATACTCCTCAAGGAGTTTATACGGGTGTGATGAAGTTTATGGAAGAGGAAAGTGGCTTGGCTGGGATGATTGCAGCTGATGAGAACCCAGAACAGTTTGCTCCTCTAGAGAATCTCATGTTTGACTCTGAGATGTCCAAACTCACTTTTCAATTTGATGGGGGCGAATACGGCACGATGAAAGTTAATACGACATTGACTGAAGGGAAATTGACGGGTATGATGAATGTAGGTGCTTTTGGTGTCGATGTTTCTCTGGTCGCCTCCCGTAAAGCGGAGGAGTGATCCTTTCTAACACGAAAGGTACTCTTAAGTCTACATACATGAAAAGCCTTGATGCATTCTTGCATCAAGGCTTTTCATGTTCTTACAACAATGGATTACCACCTGGTTCACGCTAGTAGAAATAGGAAATGAGCAGTTCGAAGTAGGAGTCTTTTCTGAAAAAGTAGAACGGATCCGCCTCATCGATATTTGTAAACCCTCTCGCTTCAAGGCTGATCGTCCATTGATTACCGATACGCCGGCTTGCTTCTGCAAAAAGGGACGTTGTGCCGGAGTCCATATCAATGATCCCGCCACCGAGGAAAGCAGTGCTTTGTACATCGTTTAAAGCCAGGCGTGAGCCCAGGAATAAATCATTCTCAAAGGAAGAAAGAGAAATGGGTTCATTAACTAGGGGTGTCGGAAAGGTTGGGTCGAGAGGAGCAAATTCAAAATCTGAACCTCGGCTGTCGTAGTGGTATTCTGCCAGTAGGCCGATATCTGCTCCACTATTAGCAACATTTCCAAACGTATACTCAAAACCACCTGCTATAGAACCAAACGTATCCCCTTGGCCCGATCGAAGAATAGACTCAACTTTTAACAGCCAACCCCCGAAAGTGGCTTGGATTTCTAGCCCTGTCTGGTTGATGGTATCATAAACGGGAATTAACGACAGTTCATTGTTATCATCTACTAATGGAGCGAAACGAGGCTCTCGGCTCGTGCCCCAAAAATGGGAGACTCCGATATCGAAAATGGATATAGGCTGAAACCAACGTGCCGCCAGGTCAATGCGTTCATGCCGAATTGTAGGGTCTACAGCGATCGGAAACGGGAATCTAAGACGTCCTTCAGATCCTGGAAAAGTGCGTTCCCTGAATAAGGGCATGACAAATACATCGATAGTCCCAAATGCAGGTAACCACGTCCATTGAATCATAGGTTGCCCCAGTTTGTCCTCCCCATCCGGAGCCTCAACCAGGTCGGTCTGATTGATAACATCAACAAGGTGTTGAGACTCCGTTACACCCCAGAATACTTTGTTAAAACCCACTTTCAACTCCCAGGTATTGGCGATCATTAACCAGTACGCTTCCCGAATGTCAAAATGGGTGCGCCGGCTATCGCCAAGGTCAAACCGTGCGAAAGGCGTAATTGTCAGGCTCTGATATCCATCATTCCAGTCCAGATAAAGCTCTGGTTCTGCAGAAATAGATGCATTAGAACCATGTTGCCCCGGAATTAATCCTGAATTGGGGAATAATCGTGATTCAAGATCAATGCGCCCGGTTAAGTCTTGTGCTGAGACCGAAAGAGTGCAAAGTGCAACGTACAACGTGCAAAGAGCAGATAAGAAATAAAAGGGTCGATGTAATGGGGACCGCATAGTACTGATGTATGAGTAAATAATGATTGCGTTTTCCTGGATCAATACGTTCCGTCAGCAAAATCCGAGTATCTTTTTTTGCACATTGCACATTGCACATTGCACATTGCACTTATCGAGCGTTCCTCAAGCTTGCTTGTTCAAATTCACGATCAGTGAGGCCATTCTGGAATTTGATGTCAGAAAACTCAAGAGTTGTGCTTTTACCCGTTTGATGGTTAATCATCTCCATGCGATGCGCACGCCAATACTTGTCCACATATTGATTGTATTCGTGGTAGGTCAGCGTTTTGAGTAAGGCTTCCTTGCGATCATAATACTCTACTTTGATCGGTCTGTATTCTGCCTGGTCATACCATACAACTTGTTTCGTATAGCCAGATTTAGAGTCTACCGGGAAGCGTTCCAGCTTAAAGTGGGCAACGCCATCGATATCTTCATCGCCGAGATACTTGTATGTATATTTTTCAACCTCGTCCGAAGAGATATCCTCAAAGGCAAACTCGCTACCCATGAAGGGACCGCTTTTGTTATTCGAAGCGATTCGTTTTACGCGTTTGAGAGCGGGCATGTACAGCCACTGATCATCTGGTCCTGATTTATGAGTATAGTTCAAAAAGGCAGTGCCTTGAACGTCGCGCGGTTCATCAAAGATGATTTTGCTCTTGTCCCCATCGCCTTCGACTTCCAGGGTCTGGTTTCTGATTTTTCGGATGCTTTCTTGTCCTTGCCGGTTTCGCAGGGTCATGGTCATTTGGGACGATGTATCTCCAAACCCGAGATCCCTCTGATCTGCCTCCTGAGCGATTTCAAGTCCCTTTTCTTCAGGAGTTTGAGCAGAACTGGTTAGAGGGTTTAGTGCTGCGAAAACAAGAGCGATAAAAAGTACGCGTACTGATTTATATAAATGCATGATGGCCAGGTGTTAGTTCGTTGAGTGTTGCTTAAAACAGGGAGCGCCCTGAGTTAGCGGGTGTACCCGCGGGCTGTGGTTTGTTTTCTTTATTTCCGTCCAACCAAATGAGGAGGGGCGGGAGCATAAGGAAATCGATGAGCAGAGCCAGTACAATCGTGATGGCCGTCATCAAACCCATGCTTGCATTCATCAAGAATACGGAGGTCGAAAGTACCAGGAAGCCAAGGGATAATATCACCGTAGTTACGACCAAAGCTCGTCCTACAGAATTAAAGGCATAGCGTACGGCATCTTCTGCGTTCAAGCCTTGCTCCTCTCTGGCTCGTCGATACTTACTTAAAAAGTGAATCGAGTCATCTACGACAATGCCGAGTGTCATGCCAATTACGATCGAAAGCCCAAGATTAACAACGCCGCTCATGATACCCCAGATGCCGAATGCTATAACGGCGGGCAATAGGTTCGGAATGAAACTGATGAGGCCAAGCTTCAGGCTGCGCAAGGCAAAAATCATCAAAAAGGAGATTACGAACAGGGCGAGGATACTGCCTTGCAGCATGCTACTAATGTTGATCCCAGATACATAGGAAAACATGATGGCTGCTCCTGAACCTACCGAATACATGTGTGCTGGCGCGTTCTCAGTAAGCCAGGCCTGGGATTCCTCCGTAATGCGCCGCATATTGGCAGAACTGATATTGTCCAATGTAACCGTTAGTCGTGTTGCTGATTTGTCAACATTGATCTGGTTGTTCAGGTCCAGGCCGTACGGGAGCGACATTTCGTATAGCAATAAAAACTGTGCGGCCAACTCACGTGAATCAGGTACACGATAGTACGAAGGATCGTCCGCATGCATGTTCTTGTTGAGGCGCTTCATTACATCGGTAAACGTGTTTACATGAAGTACTTCGGGTTTTGCACGAAGCCACAACGCAAACTCTTCCACCTTCATGAGGTACTCCGGATCGCTGATGCCTCCACTTGATCCAGCGCCGAGAGAGAACTCAGCTTGATAAAGCCCCGTCAGGTTGTCAGCCGTGAAATCTGTATGTTGCCTGAAGGATGTCGTTTCGTCAAAGTATTCTACAAACCGATCTTCCAGTACATTGAGAGGGATAAACGCTGCAAAAAGAACAACAGTCGCAGTGGTTACCCAGAGGAGTGGTTTGCGGCGTAAAATGACAAAATCTGCCAGGCGATCCATGAGCGTACTCTTACCTTCCTCAATAACACGTGGTTTTACGGGCAAGATGGCAATAAAAGCAGGGAGGAAGGTAACGGAGAATACAAAGGCTCCAACGACTCCGACAGCGGTCATATTTCCCAGATGATTAAAGGGAGGGACGTCTGAGAAATTCAGTGTCAGAAATCCAATGACCGTAGAAACACTGGTCAAAAAGACAGGCGCCATGTTTACCCGGATACTCTCTACGATAGCATCGTACTTACCCATGCCCTTACGCATCTCCCGCAGCATAGTCACCAGGATATGAATGCTGTCGGCTATTGCCAGCGTCATTATAATCGTAGGTGCTTGGGCGGAGGGAGGAGTCAAGCCAATTTTAAGGAATCCGCCAAATCCCATAGCAACGATGACAGAAAAGAGGATGACCAGCATCGTTGCAATTGTACCACTTACTGAGCGCAGGGAAATGATCATTACCAAAATCATGAGCCCAAACATAAGGGGCAATAAACGAGACATCTCGTTTTGGCTGATTTCTACAAACGCATTGTTTAGTTCAGCAATTCCCGTAAGATAGATGTCCACATTGGGGTATTTAGCCTGGATTTCGTCTGCCAATTGTCGTGAAAATGCAGACGCCTCCGGACCTTCGGTTGGCGATTCTCCTGGAAGCTGAAGAGTTACGTTAACCCCTGTAACTCGTGCATCGGGATCAATCAATCGATCGCGCAGGAAGGGTTCGTTTACTGCAATGTCTTTTATTGCAGTAAATTCAGAAGGGGGTAAGGAGGCTGCTTCGTATACCAACTCCTGGACAATCAGGTCATCTTCTTCAGCGTACGTGTGCTGATAATTGGTGATCGCATCCACGCGCAGAGCAAAAGGTGTTTTCCATGCTTCTGCCGCAATCTCCTCAATAGCCAGAAGAACTTCAGTGTCAAAGACTTCTCCGTCCTTTGGTGCCACAACAAACAATACATTGTCGTTGTTCGTGTATATTTTTTGCAGCGACTCGAATGCCATGAGTTGTGGGTTCTCCTCATTGAAGAAGGCACGGTATCCAGTGTCGAAGAAAAGACCTTGAGCACCAGATCCAATTCCCATCGCTGCGATCAAAGAGCCGATCACAACGGCCCATCGCCATCGTATTACCCAGCGTGCAAACGCTACTGTTGCTTCCTGAAATTTGTTTTGAGGTTCCATAGTGGTTTTATGTGTAACAAAAATTGTTACATTTTAATGCGTTTTGATTCGAAGATCAGATTATGTGCTGAGTGTAGAGAACGTTCAGTAACAGAAATTGTTACAATTAAAAGTAAATAAATTATTAAAACTTATCTAAAGCAGAAGTACTCTCTTGATCGAATTCTTGTTTGATCTCCTCATAGGTCATTCCTGCTTCGATTTTTTCTCCAATCTTGTGTATTTGCATGATTTCCAGTACCAGCCCTTCGATGGTATACTCGGAAAGCGCCTCCTTCATTGCTTTCTCTGCGAGTGAAAGGGGCGATTCTAGAATCTCTTCAATCGAGTTTCCAATAGCGCAGTGCATATTCGGGCCCTGATAGTGAGCATGAAAAAGCCCCTCTTCTTCTACAGCTTCATATACATCCCGCAAGGTAATCGATTGGGCGGAGGCTGCTAGGGTTGTTCCTCCATATCGACCTGCTTTTGAGGTCACTAGTCCCGCTTTCTGTAACAAGGATAACAACCGACGTACAACAACGGGGTTTGTGTTGACGCTAAATGCGAGCTCATCAGAACTTACAACCGTGCTCATACCGAAGTGACCACACAACAGGGCTTTACCCGCAAGGGCAACCATGATATGGGTTCCAACTACAAAACGGCTGCTGTTCATTGTTCTTTGATGTTATTGTAACATTAATAGTTACGTATGTGTTTTGAAACAAGTTCCGTTGTACGCCTTAAACAGCTTTGCTACACCATCAGCCCTCACTACCTATGCTTTTTCCTGACACTGTAAACGATGCATACAAGCAAATACGCCCTTACGTGCGTAAGACCCCTCTAGAACCCGCCCACACTCTATATACGAACCAGCGAGAAGTATATCTAAAATTGGAATGTCTTCAGCATACTCGCTCGTTTAAAGTACGAGGTGCCTTGAATAAGTTGCTTAGTCTTGATGATGAAGAGAAGGAAAAAGGGATCGTAACGGCATCGACTGGTAATCATGGAATGGCGGTGACGTTTGGGTTGAAGCAATTAGATGTATCAGGCACCATCTATCTTCCAGAAACCGTTTCTGAACGCAAACTGAATGTGCTGAAACGGTACGGAGCGAATGTGCAGTTCTTCGGTGACGATTCGGTGTATACCGAGCAATACGCTCGAAAGCAGGCGGATGAGAGAGGGCAGGTATACATTTCGCCGTACAATGACCCAAAGGTAGTAGCCGGGCAGGGGACTATTGGTGTCGAGCTGTTGAATCAACTTCCGAGCCTGGATGCTGTGTTTGTACCTGTTGGAGGAGGGGGGATGATTGGTGGGATTAGTGGATACTTAAAGGCCAAAAATCCAGCCATTCGAATCATCGGATGCCTCCCCGCGAACTCGCCCGTTATGCTTGAATCCATTGAGGCAGGAAAGATCGTGGCAGGGACCGTGTTGCCTACCTTGTCTGATGGAACGGTGGGAGGGATAGAAGAAGGAGCGATCACCTTTGATCTTTGTCGCCAGCATGTAGATGATTGGGTCCTTGTAGAGGAAGAGGAGATTCAGGCCGGCATGAAGTTACTTTTTGATGAGTACAACCTGGTCGTTGAAGGGGCAGCCGGTGTCAGTGTGGCTTCCTTCCTGAAGTATACAAAGGCAAATCCCAGTGCCGACTTGAACCGAGTTGTTATAGTACTGTGTGGAGGCAATGTAGACGTCGAGCAGTTTAAACGATTGGTTTTTTAGAGCCCGAAATCCGGAGCCCAGAGTATTTAGCTTACTCTTGGGCTCCGGACTATTGTCTATGGACTATTGTCTATGGACTCAACGAATCCTTTCTAATTGCGCTTCTCTTTCGAAGTTTATAGAGACGCCTGCTCTGGTTTTGACGGATTTGTTGTTGTTCAGCTTTATTGGTCCGCTTGCAGCGATACGAGCCTGTACGGTTTGTTTGTTGTAGTTCGGGTAATCGGGTGCTTTACCGTATGTGCCTTGGCGTGGAGCGCTGTATTGATCATATCTATAATAGCTGCCATCGTCATAGTAATCGTAGTAATCATCGTCATAGCTACCGCCATAGTACGGATCGTAATCATCGTCGTAATAATTGTAGCTCACTGAGTCATAACCGTAGTCTGCCAGGTATCTGTCTTCAGGGAGAAGCGATATAGGAGCATAGTTATTGTACCCATACGGATCGAAGAGCCTGCTGTAGCGGCGCGATTCTACGCGTCGACTTCTGAAGTTCAGCTTACCTGCTTTGTATCCATGAGAACGCTGGTAATAATCGAGAACATATCCATCGTAGTTACGCGTAGAGATCATTTCAAAGCCGACTTCAGGATCACCAACGAGGAAGACATCTTTGTCGTACACTATGTCTCCATTTCTGTAAATGGTCGCTTCAATATGACTCAAGTGATCAGGAATCCGGTAGACTTCGCCGTAAAAATATCCGTCTTTGTATACTTCAATGCGATCCAGGTAGATGTCTACAACGGCTTTTCCATGGTCCGCATAACGTACTTCCTGGTGATAGTCGGTTCGGACATCGATGCGGGATCTACGATAATTTTTACGTCCACCGATATTCACATACACAACCTGCTTGTATCTGTAATGCGGCTCCCATTTACGATGGTACCTGTTCTGCCAGGGCCAGGTTACGTTAACCTGAATATGAGGTCGGTGATTGTACACAGGGCTTACATATAAATGCTTTTTCACATGTAGCGTAGGGCGGTGCTTATACGTTTTACGCTTATACACCTGTCTGGAATTCCTGTGATGGCGTCGGTTCGACTGAACACGAACCGTTGTATTGTCTCTGCGAGTTTGAGACGTTCGGTTTCGTTCAGTGACAACCGTTCTTGATCGATCGTCTCGCTGACGCGTAGTTGCACCCCTGGAGGAGCTATTGCGGCCTGAAGTAGCATTTTGGCGGCCGCGCGATCCAGATTCTGTACGCGTATTGCTTGATCTTCGTCCGTCATTCGTGTTAGGGCGAATCTCTCGTGTTTGCGTTGAAGATGAATTACGTCCCGACGTTGCATTAGAGGACCGGCTGTCTCCCCGCTGTACAGTGCGCCCGGAAGAGCTACGTCCAGAAGAGTTACGTTCGGATGTTGCATTGGATGAACGACTGTCCCCCCGTTGCGTGGTGCGGCCAGACGAAGTGCGTCCAGAAGCGTTTCTGTCAGCAGATCGAGCATTACCAAGGGTGCCTCGTGTAGAAGGTGTTGAAGATCCTCTGTTTGAGCGTGTGGCAGAGTTAGATCTTGACCCGGAAGAACCCGCTGAGGGTGTTGTAGATCGCCCTGAGGTGCCCCTATTCGAACGGCTTGTCGCATTCGTTGAGCGATTGGACGAGGACCTGGAGGCACGATCTGTTGCCTGATTGGTACTTCTTGAATTACTTGAGCGTGATGCAGAGCTCGTGCTGCTTCCTCGCGATCGTTGCTGGCTTCGAGAAGCCGTAGACCGGTTTTGCGAAGAAGAAGTAGAGCTTTTGCCAGCTCCTGATGTTGAACGCTGACGCGAGCTATTTGCATTGGAAGAGCCTGAGGATCGGCTGGCTCTTGAAGAGGCCGATTTACCGGCTTCTTTCTTTTCTGTCTTTGCGTTTTTCCCGCTTGTTTGTCCTCGGGACTGCGCATTGGCAGGGGATGTAATAAATAATAAGCCTGCAATTAACAACAGTGGAATAACCCAGCGGCGTGAGGCTTTTGATAGCATGGTAGTCATTTGATAGTCCTCAAAAAAAGTTCTACAAGTATAGGGGCCGCGTCTTGTATGCTGGTATTCCTATACAACGATGTGCCAAACCATGCAAATCCCTTTTTTTAACCAGAATAGGCCGCATTGAGTAAAAAACCCCTGTTCAAGTGTCTTCGAAACAGGCGTACAGTCTGTCTATTAATGGAGACAAATTATATTCAATCTATATATCGCAACCCTGAGCAAGATCGAAGGGTATACTAGGTATCTGTGATTGTTTTATACTGTGATTGCACTAAAAAAGTAAAGCATGCGTTTTTTATCGACATTAATTGCAAGTACCCTCGGTACGTTTGTGGCATTAGGCGCTCTCGTGTTCCTACTGTTTTTTTTCATGTTTGCTGTAGCGGCAACGTCTGACCAGGCGCCTAGAGTTCGAACGGGATCTGTATTGGTCGTGCCATTGGGAGGAGCTATTCCTGAAATTCTCTCCGATGACCCCTTTACACAGTCCTTTGGAGGCGGGCCCTCTTATGATTTGCTGGACCTGAAGCAGGCCTTTCGAAAAGCAGCCGCGGACCAGCGCGTTGAGGGCATATGGCTGCAGATGAGCCCTCTAGCAACCGGATGGGGGTCGCTTGAGGAGTTGAGGTCTTCATTGCTTGAATTTAAAGAAAGCGGCAAATTTATCGTTGCTTCTAGTGACGACCGCCCAATAGGTGAAGGTGCTCTGTTTCTATCCAGCGTCGCTGATGAAGTGTATGCTTCTGCCCAGGCTCCATTTGAGTTCAACGGGTTTTATATCGCGGCTGAGTTTTATAAGAACATGCTGGACAAACTCGATATCGAAGCCCAACCCGTACGAGCAGGGAAATACAAAAGTGCGATTGAGCCCTACTTGAGAACCAATCTTTCGGATGAGAACAAAGAGCAACTCTCCAGCCTTTTGAAAGCTCGGTATGACGTTTTCATTAGTGCAATTTCTGAAAGCCGTGGCCTGAAGGTTGAAGAGGTTAAAATGGCCATGGAAGAAAAGGTGATTTTAACGGCCACGGATGCATACCGCGAGGGGCTACTGACTGACTTATTATTTCAGGACGAGGTAGAAAATGTCGTTCGCGGTCATCTCAATATTGAAGAAGGAGAAGATATTCGAGAGATCTCGATAAAATCATATATCAATGTGCCTTCTAGTGATGCCGGCCTGTCTACGGGAAGTGATGGTGAAATCGCGGTAGTATATGCGGTTGGGGCAATCATGAGTGGTGAAAGCGGATACAGTGCAAATCCACTTCTCAGTGGTGACATTGTGGGGTCTGAGACATTCATAGACGCTATGCAGGAAGCAAAAGATAGCGATCGAGTGAAAGCGATAGTCGTTCGTGTGAATTCTCCAGGCGGATCTGCTGCTGCATCAGATGCGATGTGGCGTGAAATATCTAAAGCTGCTGTTGAGAAACCTGTGATTATTTCCATGGGAGATGTTGCGGCCTCCGGTGGCTATTGGATAGCTACAGCAGGGGATATGATCGTAGCAAATCCGCTTTCCATTACGGGCTCTATTGGCGTTTTCAGTATGATGCTTGACATGAGTGGTTTTTGGGAAAATAAGGTCGGTATTACATTCGATGTCCTTCGCACCGGACCCTATGCGGATATGTACTCCGGTACGCGCGGTTTATCACCCGAGGAAATTCGATTGCTAGAGATTTCAACAGATGAGACCTATGAAAGCTTTCTAGAGTTGGTGGCTGAGAGTCGGAATATGACTCCTGAAGAAGTAGATGCGTTAGGGCAGGGTCGTGTTTGGACCGGTGTTGAAGCCAAAGAAAAGGGGCTGGTAGATCGCCTGGGTACCCTCGAAGACGCTGTTAAAATTGCAGCCGAACAGGCTTCATTAGAAGAAGGAAGTTACGGCCTGCGCTTATTACCACGTCCCAAAACGGTGTTTGAACAATTAGAAGAAGCCCTTGAGGTACGAGCCGGCCAAGCCTGGATGAATTTCACTCTTTCTCCCACCGAGCAACTGTTCACCCAGGAGAAGAACCGGTTGAGTCAACTGCTTGAACTCAATGGTACCGTCCAAGCCCTATGGCCTCTCCGCTTAACGATTGAATAGACAGCAAGAGTGCAGAGTGTAGAGTAGTAAATTGCACTCTGCACTCTGCACTCTGCACTCTCACACCAGCACGTCTCCGTCCATTTCGTCCGGGATTGATTCATTCAGCATACTAAGAATCGTTGGTGCGATATCTCCAAGCTTCCCGTCCTTGATTGGGCCGCTAAACCCTTCTTTAATGATCAAATGCGGGACCAGGTTTGTTGTGTGCGCTGTGTGAGGAGATCCATCCGGATTTCTCATTTTATCCGCATTTCCGTGGTCGGCAATGATACTTACGCTGTATCCATTTGACCGTGCACTAGTGACAACAACTTCTGTGGCCTTGTCTACAGCCTCAACGGCTTTGACAGCAGCTTCAAACACGCCCGTATGGCCAACCATGTCGGGATTAGCAAAATTGAGTACGACAAGGTTGTATGCCGTAGTTGCCATAGCCTCTGCAACGCGCTTTGACAATTCTGGCGCACTCATTTCTGGCTGCAAGTCGTACGTTGGTACTTTGGGAGAGGGGACCAGGATGCGGTCCTCGCCTTCAAATTCTTTTTCCCTCCCTCCGCTAAAAAAGAAGGTCACATGGGGGTATTTTTCGGTTTCTGCTGCCCGAAGCTGAGTGCCCCCTTTGCTGGCGATAACTTCTCCAAGGGTTTGCTGAAGGTTGACTTTTGGGAAAACTATGGGGAGATCCAGCGTGGCTTCGTAGGGCGTGAACATCGCATAATACAGGTTGGTAAGGCGATCTCGTTTGAAGCCATCAAAAGAGTCTTGGGTAAATGCATGCGTTAGCTGCCGGGCTCGATCCGCACGAAAATTAAAAAAGACAATTGCATCGTTTGACTCAATGAGGGCCCCCGATTTGCTGCGCTTGGAAATAGCATCATTATCTATGCGCCGGGGCATGATAAATTCATCCGTGACCTCTTCGTCGTAGCTGGCTTGTATTGCTGCTTCGACTGAGTCAAACGTGAGGGGGCTTTCCATCCCCGTAAGCAGATCGTAGGCGAGCTTGGTCCGCTCCCATCGTTTGTCGCGATCCATGGCATAATAGCGACCCACTATTGAGGCTATCGCCCCAATGCCAATGCGCTCTGCTTCGCGATTAAATGCTCTGGCATACTCTATTCCACCTGTGGGCGATGTGTCCCGGCCATCGGTAAATGCATGTACACACACCTGCCCGTCTTGAAGCCCTTCATTCTTGCATAATTTCAATAGCCCGTAAAGATGGGTTAACGTAGAGTGGACCCCGCCATCGGAAAAACACCCCAGGAAATGAATCTTGCTCTCATTGTTTTTTGCATGCTGCACAGCATCAAGAAGAACCTGATTCTTGAGAAAGGTCCCATCCTGGATGGATTTGTCGATTCGTGTGATGTCTTGATACACAACTCTTCCCGCGCCAAGGTTCATGTGCCCAACCTCAGAATTCCCCATCTGGCCTTTAGGAAGTCCTACAGATAAACCGGATGCTTGCAGAGTAGCATGCGGATAGGTCGAAAATAAAGAGTCCAGAAAAGGGGTGTCGGCTTGTTGAATGGCACTGACGGAGGTGTCTGTTGCTATTCCATAACCATCTAGTATAAGAAGAAGGTGTTTCTTCGCTGCGTTCATAGGTATAAATATTAGTTTACTCGGTAGTCTTTGATTTTTTTAGTTGTTTTGCCCGTCTTGGTATCGTAAACGCTCATGGATGAGCATGCAGGGCAGGCTAGTTGTTCAGTGCCCGATCGGTCTTTTTTTATTAGGGGTTGATCGAAGTACGTATTGGATGTTTTGCAATAATATTTCCCTTTCTTTTTGTCCAACCCTTTTAGGGGAGGAGGAAGTTTTTGCAGCCTTTCATAATAAAGGCAGGCCGGCTGTAACGGACATCCTTCACATTTTGGGCTTCTAGCGAGGCACCGATACCGCCCATGGAGGATGAGCAAATGATGCGCCTCGGACCAGGTGTTCTGCGGTAGGATACGTTTAAGCTGCTTTTCAACTTTTAACGGGGTGTCTGCATCCTTAACCAGGCCAATACGGTTTGCAACTCTAAATACATGGGTGTCTACGGGAATGGCATCGATATCAAAAGCAACGGAAGCAACAACTTGCGCCGTCTTTCGGCCCACTCCTGGAAGCTTCACCAGTTGCGGAATACTCGGTGGAATCGTGCCTTCAAAATCCTTCATCACCATCTTCGCCATGCCGACCAGGTGCTTGGATTTATTGTTCGGGTATGAAACCGATTTGATAAAAGGGAATACCTCGTCTATAGAGGCTTCTGCCAGTGCCTTAATGCTTGGGAAAGCTTCGAATAACGCAGGTGTGACTTTGTTAACACGCTCGTCTGTACACTGAGCAGATAATATTACAGCAACGAGTAACTCGTATTCATTGTTGTAATGAAGCTCTGTCTCGGGTTCAGGAATTGCTTTTCGAAGCGCATCAAGCGTAAATAAGGCGCGTTCTTTCGTTTTCACAGGAAGTAGGAAATCTGCAAATGAATAAAGCGGAAGTTAGACAATTAGTGGGATATGAATTTCGAATTTGGTCTGTAGAATTGTTGGCATACGAGCGATTCTCCGTTATTTTATCGCCCAACTGGCGAGGATATTAGATAATTCAATGATGATAGCGCGGGTACTTATTTTATTTTTCATTTCGTGCACCCTGTTTGGGCGAGTGCAGGTGCAGGCACAATGCCTTACAGGGTATAAAGGAGATATTCAACTGTCTGACGAAGCGGTGATCTCGCTCATTACGGTGGATCCCGGAAATCAAATTCATGCTTTTTGGGGACATACGGCGCTTCGGATTGCAGATCCGGCAAATGGTATTGACCTCATGTACAATTATGGGGCGTTTCGGTTTGACGCCTATTTTGTACCTAAGTTTGTATATGGGAAGTTGGATTACATTCTTTGTGTAAGCCACATGCGTGGGGAAATCAATAAATATCGAGACCGAGAGAAACGAGCGTTGATTGAGCAGGTGTTGCTTCTAAACCAGGAGGAAAAGCAAGAAGTATTCGAGTTTGTTGAAACGAATGCCCTTCCTGAAAACAGAACATATAGATACGATTTTCTTTTCGACAACTGTTCCACTCGAATAAGAGACATCCTTGAAGATGTGTTGGGAGAACGGCTTACTTACCACACAGAAGATCCAGGGAGAACCTGGAGACAAATATTGCAGCCGTATGTGACCCATTTTCCCTTTCTAAGCCTTGGTATTGACCTGGGACTTGGATTGCCCGTTGATAAAGAGCCAGCGGCCCACGACCTAATGGGGCTTCCTATCTACATGATGGAAGCGTATGATGAGGCGTTGGTTAATGTGAACGGCGAGGAACAGCCTCTGGTGACTGCGAAGGACACGCTTCTTTGGGTAGAGCCCAACCATGAGACCGGGGGAGGGTCTCCCTTAGTATTGTACGGGTTGGTATGGGGGCTCTTTGCTGTCGGTTTGTGGGTTACAAACTCTAAAGCATCCTATTCGAGCCGGCTTCGCATCTGGTTTGACCGGCTAGTTTTCGGAATTGCAGGAATCGCTGGTTTATTGGCGATATTCTTATGGTTCATCTCCCTGCATCATGTGACGGATATCAACTTCAATGTGCTCTGGGCATGGCCGACACACTTTATTATTATTTGGATGCTCTCCCGAAAGAAAAATGCGGTCAAGGGTTATATGAGAGTGTGTGCTGTTGCGCTTGTAGTCGTTGTACTGGGCTGGTACTTTTGGCCGCAGGAATTAAATGTAGCTTTGCTGCCCATCGTACTGACAATGATGGTTAGAAGTACTTGGTGGGGATGGAATCCAGCTTCAGAAGGGGTTGTAGCCAGTAGTGCTACTGCGTGAATTCGAAGAACATCCGGTGCCAGGACGGTACTGGACGGCCTCCTACTCGAGCTGGCTCAAATCGGGCTCCACGAATGACTCGAAGGGCTTCTTCATCGCATCCATAACCGAGGCTTTTGATTACCGTCGGTGACGACATCTGCCCCGTTTCGTCTACCAGCATTTGAATAACAACTCGGCCTTCGACATTCGCATTCATTGCAGCAGCTGGATATCTGATCCTAGACTGCAATACATCCAACCCACCGATCAATTCGGGCGGCTGTTCGGTATAATTGTAAATACCGCTTTCATCCACCATGCCCGGAGGAAGGTCGGGGGGTTTAACACTCTGAATCGATTCTATGTCGCGCTCCGTTTCTTGGATTTTGGCGAGGGCGTATTCATCATCCGGCATCGCATCGAGTGCCGCTAGATAACTGGCTAGAGCTTCTTCGTATTTCTTTTGTTCGAGAAGCAAGTCACCTCGAGTTCTGAAGCTTAAATAATCCTTTTGCCTCTTCTCATTATCCTTGAGCCGGGTTTCGATGACGAATATCTGCTGTTTGGCATCGTCATCTTGGGGCCAGGATTGAAGAGCAAGTTCAAACTCGCGCCGCGCTTCATTCAAGCGATCTTGTTCCAGAAGTGTGTTTCCATTTTTCATGTGCTCACGATACTTCTGCCGGCGGAGTGAATTTGCAAGGGCGCGCTGGGTCTCTTCCAGGAGGCGTGCAACCTCAGGATCGCCAGGCTTTTGCTTAAGGGCATCGATGTATTTACGCCGAGCCTCATCATAATTTCGATCAGATAAAGCCGCGTCACCCTGGTCCTTGAAGAGTATAAATAGCTTTTCTTGAATCTGCTGGTCTGTTGGTGGTGCAGCAACAGGTTGAGGTTGTGGCTCAGGTGTAGGGGCCTTTGCCGGCGCCGTCATGAGGTTGTTCACCATTCGCAACCTGGAATTGGCCAGTGAATCATCTGGAAAGGCCTCAAATACAGTAAAGTATTTCTGCCGAGCTTCAGCATACAATACGTTTGCTTGGACCGAATCCCCTTGTAAGCTAATCCGTTCTGCAACACGGAGTAACGAATCGCCCGCGGCAATAATTGCAAGAGACGCTTTCTGATCAAGTTGTTGTTCGGCGACAGGTGTAGTCTCTAAGTACTCTTCAATGTCTACAATACGGCGCCGGACCTGAGGGTCCTTAGTAATGCTTTGTGATGCGTAGTAATTTTCAAGAGCCTTTTTGTAATAGGAAAAGCTAGAATCTGAGTTGGCTGCATTGAAGGCGAGGTTATACATCGAATCTCCTCTTGCGATGTGATCCGCATATAGAACGTCGCTATTAAAACTTGTAGCAGGGGCGGGGTTGAAATACCTGAACGCAAAAAAGGTTAGAGCAAAAAGAAGCCCAGTGGTGATGGTGTAAAGTACAATATGACCCGTTTTGGAGCCGCGGGCTACCTGGTTGCTGTTGTACTCAAAAGTAGGTACTGGATCAATTTGCTCGTACGTTTTTTTACGCTTGTAAGGATCGATCTGTGCAATTCCAGATTGCTTAGTGACAGACGGGTAGCTTGTTGAACGTGCTGGAAGGTTATCCTGCTTGCCTACGGGCTTTAGGTTTAAATCTTCGAAGGTTTGAGCCGGGGAAGCTGGCGAAGACGCACTATCAGTAAGAGCCGGGGTAAAAACAGGGTTTTCATAGTGCGAGGTGCCATTACCATTCTCCTTCGATCCTCCATTGCTCGTCGAGTAGATTTGATCGAAGGTGACACTTTCCTGTGGGATATTCTGTTGTGAAGGACTAGAACCAACCGTTTCATCAAAGAATACACCATTGGTATCCTGGGGCTTCGGTGAGCGGATATCTGGCTGAGGAGGAGCTGGAGCCTGGAAGTCAGAAGGAGGTTTACGTAGATTCTTCTTTGTCGGCTTTTCAGGAGAAGGAACGGATACAACACCCTCTATCGACAAGCTTGCAGCCAGTGCATTACTGAATTCAGCAATCTTATGAGGGCGCTTGTTTGTGTCTAAGGATAAGGCAGCAATAAGGTGCTCCTTGAGTTCGTCCGGAAGATCGGACGAATGTTCAATAATTCCTTTTACCGAGTCTCCGTGTTGCCGCTGATGCGCATCGGGTAAAATCTCTCCCGTGAGCATCGTAAAGATGGTTGCTGCACAACCATACACATCCGACCACGGACCATGTTTACCGTTGGTGGAGTACTGCTCAGGGGGAGAAAACCCTCGAATCTGGACACTGTGCTCGCCATTTAATTTGCCAGCCAGGAAAAGGAAGGTCGTGTTGAACGACATCACCATAGGTCTTCCTTTCTTTGACAAGAAGACACTGTCTGGCGAAATCCTGCCGTGAATCATCCTGGAGTTGTGCCCAACTCGAACGCCGTCCATAAATGGCATCATGATGGTTATCGCTGTCTTCGCAGACATCTTACCATCATTATGATCTAAAACCTGTTGGAGTGTGGTGCCTGGGTGATACTCATGGATACTGTAAAGCGTATTGTTTTCTTTAAAGAATTCCAGGACTTGTATCACATTGGGATGAGAAATCTTTGTCCGTAGAGCAAGCTCCTTTGACAGATTCTTAACACCCATCTCAACCAGGGTGCGTGCTTCGTTAGAATTGGGCCGCAACGCCTGGCTTGGGAGAACCCGATCAACCTGAGACTCAGGTAGGAATTCGTGAACAATGACTTGCTTTTCGTTCTCTAAATCCCAGGCAAGATATACGGCTTCGAAAGGACCCACCTCACCCAATAATCTCCGGATGGCGTATTGCTCATTTAGAACAGTAAGACGCGGGAGTTCCATGTGATATTGCTGAGCGGTTTTGAGTGGACGAAACAGTATAAAAATGCACTACAAAAAGTACAAATTACTATGTCCAGTTTTTGTTCTCGAAAAAACATTAACATACAAAAAAAGAACCGTAATTGCAGTATAATACCGCTCAAGTATTATAAAAAAGGGAACGGAGGTATTATTGGGTAAGAAAATGGTTTATTAGCAGTGCGCTATTTAGGGCATTTAGAAGGTAAAATGGCGCAGATTATAGGTAAAGTTAAGGAGTATATAACGGCCCAATACATTGGATGCATTGTCTTCAACATAAAACTCATTGATGGTGCGCGATATACTGTTGTTCTGATTAAGCACATCAACAACGCGTAGGGCGATTTGGCCGCCATTTCCCCGTAACAACCTGTATCCAAACCCAGCATTCCACACCAGATTATTTGAGTCAAATGCTTCTCCGAGGCCTGTATATTGAATCATACTAAGTTGGGTGTCGATAACCCAGGATGATCCAAGTGTAACATTAAGTTTCCCACTCCCTTTGTGGTACATGTAATTTGAATTGAGCTCTGGAAATGCAGAGTTGTTTACCTCCACGAGGTTTCCGGTATAGGACAAGGTAAAGTCAACCCGCTCACTGATATTACTGCCAATCACGATGCCGCCGGTAATCGAATGCGATAAGGCGGTATTGGAAATCCCGTTTACGGTCCCGGGTGAACGCGAATAGCTGTATCCCGCATTCATATTGATATTGCTTTTTAATAGTTCGGACGGTACCCCAAGGGTAAAGAAGGAGCGAGCATTCCAGTACCCATCGACATTTGTGGGCTGTGTAAATTGAGAGCCTTGTGCCAATACAACACCGGGCGCAATGGTTGTGTCTGACAGCGCAATAAGTGAAGACGAACCAATGTGATTCTGAGTTTGGGAGATGCTGGCGAACCCTACAAATACACGCCCTGTCTCAGCCTGGGTGCGATTGTAACGAGCAACTAACATGTGTGAGTAGCTTTGCTTCAAGTCAGGGTTTCCTGAGGATAACTGCAAGGGGTTTGAATTGTCGATGACATTCTGCAACTGAGCAATAGAGGGGGTGTTGGTCCTCGTTCGATAAAACAATCGCAGATTATGAGACCGCGAAAACCGCAACATGTACATGGCTCTGGGCAAAATGCTGTCGAACGTGCGCTCTACACTGAATGTCTGCGGGAAAACCTGTTCGCCTGTCAGGGTTTCCGTTTGTACGTCGAATCCAAAGGACAGCATACCCAATGGGCTCCGCTTCATGTAATTTACGCCTGCACGATGCTGGACGGTTGTACTCTCAAATACATTGGATAAAGCGGTTTCCAACAACGAATACTCTCCAGATACTGCATCTAGCGAGTTCGTTCGTTGATCTGCATCACTCCATGATAGAGAGGGACTATAGTTCAGCATCAACATGCCCAAATCGCCAATGGGTTCAGTATAGGCAATACTGGTACCTAATCGGCGGGTGCGTTGATCAGAATTCGTCCGTTGATCCAGGGTCAAAAGGTCATTTGCGCCATCGAAGAACTGGTTTGAAGAGAGCAGGTCACTTTCTCCATCTTTGTTGTTGTAACTGAGGGAGACGTTTGTCGAAACGGTTCTACGGGGTTTGTTGAAGCGGTGCTGGAAAAGGAGATTGCTGGATGCGTTATACCCCGTATTCTCGGAAACGTAATCATTCGTTGTTGTGCTTAGGTCTGAACCGCTTAATAATGTATTGATCCCGAATACACTGCTAATGGCCTCATTACGCTGAAAACTGATGCGAGGAGTAAAGACCAATGAGTTGGATTCATTGATCGAGTACCGCATTCGCATGTTTGCGCGATGGTTATAATTATCCCCTTCGCTTTGGTCCGTTTCGTCGTAAAACTGAGAAACCGTGTCGTCAAGATAATAGGCTCTCTCCAGAAACACATCGCTTTGGTTGTTGGATGAATTGAAGAAGTAACTTCCCGTCATTTCCAGCTTTTCTCCCCATGAGTCCGAATAGTTCAGCCCTATGGAATTTGTCTGGTTAATGCCCCCTTGATTGCCTACTAAAAAATTGCTGGGGTCACTTTGAAGGGGCCTGTTTCCTTGCCTCAACATGCCACCTATACCACCACCGCCTGGCCGCCCCCCGATGCCTCGGCCCCCACGACCTCGTCCTCCTCCAAAGCCGCCTCCGCCTCGATTACGAACATTCCCAACCACACCAAGAAGGTCTTCTGTAGTAAAATTTTGTTGATTGACATTGTTGCTGAGCCCGATGAAAGAAATGCGTTGATCATCATTGAAGATATTGATATTCCCCCCCGTGCTATACCTGGTGTCCGAGCCATAGCCGCCATAGAGTTTCCCGAATTGCCCATTACTCATACCGGGCCGGGTCACAATATTGATCGTTTTCTCCGAATTGCCGTCGTCAAAACCGGTGAACTGGGCCTGGTCGCTCATTCTGTCAAACACTTCGATCTTTTCGATCACTTCTGCCGGCAGTGTTTGCAACGCCGTTTGTGGATCGTTTCCAAAAAACTCGCGCCCGTCCACAAGGACGCGTTGTACGTTCTCGCCCTGAGCCTGTACGGACCCATCATCCACAACGATGCCAGGCATTTTTGCAATCAAATCTTCTGCATTCGCATCTTGATTAACCTTAAATGCATCGGCATTGTATACGGTCGTGTCTCCTTGTTGGGTTACCCGTTCTTGAACGCCTTCGATGACGACCTGGTCTAATCCAATAGCATGCTGCTCCATCTCCAGCCTGCCCAGCATATTGCGGCCTGGGACAAGCTCTCTCTGGATTTCACGTGTGGCAAAACCCACAAAAGACATTTTAATTCTGTAGATTCCCGCCTGTGGTATGCTAAATCGAAAATACCCTTGTTCATTGGATATAGTCCCATACTGCACGGTCGAATCTTGAGCGCTCTGAACAACAATATTGACACCGGGTAGGGGCGCATCTTGCTCTTGATCAAATAGGAACCCAGTGAGTGTTACAGGGCGGCTGTTTTCCTGGGCTGAAGCGATCAAAACAATCGTGTGGAAAAGGAAGACCAGTATCGAAATCTTTTTCATGATTCTTTGAAGATGGCACTAATTCGTGTGTGCTCTTATAGACGAGGGCAAGCACTATCACATTCCACTATACAGACAATAAAAAAATGATGAGCCCTTTTTGGGTTAATTCCTGTGTAAGGGAGTGGCTTTACTTATTAATTAATCAACGGTGCTCTACTGCTATGTCGCTACAACGTACGTTTTTGTCGCTGTTACTGAGTGTGTTTTGTGTATTACCCTTGTATGCACAGGAATTAATGTGGGTTCAAACAGGCAGTTTGTCGGGGGTTGATGCCAGCGCCGTGGCCGTGAATGATGACGGGGTTGTGTTTCTCGGAACGGCAGATAAAGGGGTGTTTCGGTCTTCGGATAATGGAGCTACGTGGGAAGAAGTGAACAATGGGTTAGACACGTTAACCGTTACGCACCTCGAAATTAATGGCAATGTAATCCTTGCTGGTACACGCGGAGGCGGCGTATACGTATCGATGGATAATGGAGGGACCTGGGAGGCTAAGAATTCAGGACTATCCAACCTGGATGTCACGGCAATGGCTTTTTCGTCCGATGGCATTGTAGATGTTTTTTGGGTTGCAGTTGGTGGGTTGTTCGGGGTGTATCTAAGCTCAGATAATGGAGAGAACTGGATACAATGGATCAGTGGTCTAAACAATACCGATGTCCTCTCCCTGGCAGTGGGTGAAGATAATAATGTCTATGCCGGGACGTTCGGTGGTGGTGTATATCGGACATCCTCGGTGAATGGTATCGTAGAATCATGGACTGAGATCAACATGAACATCGGCAATTTTACTGTTGAGTCTCTGGCAACGTCTGGCGATGACGTTGTATATGCGGGCACAGGAAGAGGCGTATTCCGTTCGGCAGACTCCGGAGATAACTGGGCCGCAACGGGCTCTGAGGTGGAGGAGTTAGAAATTGTTTCGATGACAGTGGATGCTGAAGGCGTTGTATTTGCCGGTACGTTTGAGGATGGATTATTTAGTTCTTCAGACGATGGAAGTACCTGGGTTCAAGCAGAAGGTGGGTTCATGGCGGACAATGTGGCGGATCTTGAGATAAATGCTGATGGAACTATATGGGCAGCAACGGAGGGGGATGGACCTGTTCGCTCAACGGACAACGGAGCGACATGGACTGATTTCGCAGGAAGCTTTTCAAGCTCAGGTTTTGTACACAGCCTGTTTATCAATGAGGAAGGTAACATCGTAGCAGGTACCTTGTCGGGTGTTTTCCTCTCCGAAGACAATGGGGATACCTGGGAAGATATAAGTGAGGGGTTGTTGGACGATGATATCTCTGCAATCGTAGAAGCAGCTGATGGAACAGCGTATGCTGGGACGCACGGGGGAGGTATGCACCGAGCTGGGCCAAGTGATGAGCAGTGGGAGCCCATAAACGAAGGCCTGGAAAACCTCGACGTCGGCGCTGTCGCTATAACGGAAGATGGAACCCTGTTCGCCAGTACATTTTTAGGCGGCGTTTACCGCTCCATGGATCAGGGGGATACGTGGAGTGAAGTACTCAACGTTGGGTTGGATAACCCCTTTATTCCGTCACTGTTGACGGAGGGTTCTTCCATTTATGCCGGCACGGACGACGGGGTATACCGCTCAACGGATAATGGAGATACCTGGACGCAACTCAAAGACGGTTTGGGCGATCCGCACGTAGAGTCGCTGGCTACCTCCGGTGACGGGGTTATCTTTGCCGGCACCGATCGGGGCATCTACTATTCAGAGAATGAAGGGATGACTTGGGCAGCTCCTACCGCCAATCCTGTGCTTGCCGAAGAGTTGGTTCGGTCGCTTACGGTCTTCAATCGGTTTGCCGTTTTTGCTGGCACCCACGATCACGGGATCTTCCAGACGGAAGATACGGGGATGTCCTGGATGCAAATGAATACGGGCCTCCTCAATCTTGATGTGCATGCACTCGCCATCAATTCAGACGGGGTTGTGTTCGCTGGTACAGAGGGGGCAGGGGTGTTCCGTTCTGAAATGGCTATTAATGTGTCTGTTGAAGAAGAAGAGTTCATCGCACAACCCACTACGTTCGAACTCCAGGGCAACTACCCGAACCCTTTTAATCCACAAACTACCATCCGCTACGCATTGCCCGAGCAAGCTGCAGTGACCATGACCATTTATGATGCCACGGGCCGCCGCGTAGCACAGCTTCTGCAAGAACATACACAAGCCGCAGGCTGGCACGAAGTCACCTTCGCCGCCGCCGCACTCCCCAGCGGCGTGTACTTCTACCGCCTCGTTGCAGGTGACTTCAACGAGGTGAAGCAGATGATTTTGTTGAAATGAGTCCGGAGACAATAGTCTGGAGTCCGGAGTGTGTGTGCCCTTGACGATTAGCAAACATCGGGACCTGGTGTATTCCCTCCAGAAAACCTCTCCGGTCTCCGGACTATTGTCTCGACTTAATAATTCGGTGAAGCCGTACTCGATCAATACCCTATCGCTACCGCAATTACCAACGCCACGCATCCAGCGAGAATCAACTGCAACATCAACGGCCAGGCAAATCGGAACCAGCGGTCGTATGGGATGCGGGCCATGCCAAGGATGCCCATGAGGACATATCCCGTTGGGATAATCATATTCATGAATCCGTCGCCCATTTGGTAGGCGAGAACTGCTACCTGCCGGGAGAGGCCGACCAGGTCCGAGATAGGAGCCATAATGGGAATCGTAACGTAGGCTTGTCCAGAGCCTGAAGGAATGAAGAAATTGAAGACACTCTGGATGACAAACATGCCCGCAGCAGCTAAGCCGCCGCCTACTGCAGATAGCGGTTCTGCGAGTGCGTTTACAATGGTGTGGAGAACCTGGGCGTCCGACAGAATCATTTCAATAGAACGCGCAAACCCAATCAGTAGAGCTGTACCTGTTAACTCAGCGGCGCCAGCAGTAAACGTTTTAGCTACACTATCGAGCGACGTACCTGCGATCAGTCCACACACAATAGCCAATGCGGTGAAAACAGCGCCCAATTCTATGAAGTACCACCCCTTTTGCGTGATGCCCCAAACCAATACGCCGAGTGTTGCTACAATCAGGGTAAGTATAATCGTGTGGCGAGAGGTTAGGGCCGTTGCCATTTCAGGCGGCTCTTCAAAATCAACATCCACAGACTGCATTAGTGACGCGGAGGGGTCCTTTCGGATCTTGCTCGCGTAGCGCCAGATATGCCAGAACCCGATCAAGAAAAAGGGTACAAACAGGATAAGCCGATAATTGAGGCCAGATATCAACGGAACACCAGCCAGGTCCTGAGCAACCAGCACGGTAAACGGATTGATAGCAGCAGCTCCATATCCGATGCCTGAACCCACAATCAGAATCGATGCAGCCACGATAGCGTCCATTCCCATCCCAACGCAAAGCAAGATGAGCACAGGCGTAAAGGGAATGAATTCCTCAGACATCCCAATCGTCGATGCACCCACAGCCACTGCGAGCATACTGATGAAGATGAGCACGGCCGGCTGCTTTCCAAACTGCTTCAGCATCCTGGATAATATAGCGTCAATCACACCCGTAGAGCGCACAACAGCCAATGCACCCCCGATCAAAAAAATGAAAAAGATAATCCCCTGTGCAGCTTCCAGTCCACGAGGAATGACCGTGAATACAGACCAAACAGGCAGCTTCTCTACATCATCCAGTTCTGCAAACGTACCCGGTACAACCACCTCTCTGTTGTGATCATTCGTTACCGTATCAAACGACCCAGCCGGCACTACCCAGGTCAAGGCATACGCGAACACAATCATGCCAAACAAAAGAACGAGGGTATGGGGGATTTTCATGGCTTTGAGTCCGGAGATGATCGTCCGGAGTCCGGAGTTTATGGGCGGAAAAACTCGCGTAATATACAGATATATTTAACTAATAGTAGCTTAGCTAAATACTCCCACTACCAACACTCCGGCTCCCGGCCCCACACTCACTTTAGCAATACCATCGACTTCGTCTCACTAAACGCACCGGCGGTTAATCGATACACATACGTCCCATTCGGAAGATCTCTAGCGTTAAATAGTACGGAGTGCGTCCCTGCTGGCTGTTCCTGGTTTACGAGGGTTTCAATTTTTCTGCCAAGCAGATCGAACACCGTGAGGTCGACGTGACCTGCGAGGGGAAGGGTATATTGAATCCGGGTTTGCGGATTGAACGGATTGGGATAACTCTGGGCCAGTTGATAGGCTGAAGCTGCAATATCTACTTCGACAGCCGGGCTATAGGCGAAGGTGCCATCAAAATCAATCTGCTTCAGGCGGAGTGTATACGTTCCTGGAGCAAGGTCTGTAAGGGTTGCTTGATAGGATTGCGGGGTGTTGGTAGTCCCTTTTCCTTCTACAAATAATGCGTGTTGGAATGCAAATCCTTGTGGAGCCAGTTCTACAGCAAATCCTGCATTATTCAATTCAGAAGCGGTCTCCCAGGATAACTCGATAGACGTACCCGAAGCGACAGCCTCGAAAGCGGTTAGCTCAACAGGTAGATTGCCGTCATCAAATTCGAAGGCGCCAATGTCCACCGTGCCACGTGGCCGTGGCTGGTAGTTGATATCTATAAACGATACAATCTGGTCGCTCCCTGCATTTATGGCCGGACTTTCGAGATTCAGAGAGAAATCCTGGGCGAATTCATTCATAAACAAAGGATTCACTCCCAGCATATTATTTGCTAAATCTGATTCCGTAACAGGCGTATTGGATAGGTTAATAGATTTATCGCCAGGGGAGCCGTTGAACGTAATGTTGTTTTCCCACACGGTATTGTCCGACTCCGCAATCAGGATCCCGCGGTTCCACTGGAGGATTTCTCCTGGACCCGGATTGGCTACACCGATGTTGTTGCGCCATACCGTATGATGAGAATAAATAAGGCTCAGTTCAGCTCTCCAGGTACCCGTATTCTGCTGATCGTGATTGTTGTGGTAGGCCGTATTGTTAAATACATCAACAAAGTCGCTCTGGTACACCTGAACACCTTTTCCGCCATTGTCGTAACTCAAATTGTTTTCGACTAATGTCCGATGAGGAAAGACGCCATGCGAGTTCGAGTACGCGTTTTGAAAATCATCCACGAGGATACCATTGCCGTCGGTAGTCCCAATGGGATTGCCCGATAAAACCACATTGATGTTTCCATAACTCCGATTGTTTCTGACGATCACGTGATACCCAGGAGCATTGTCTACCGCACGTGCCTGGAACATAGAAATGCCACTGGACTGGTTGGGGTTGTACTTGGCGTTGTTGTACACCACGTTGTTTTCGACCAATACATGATCAAAATGAGCAGCCTGGATGCCGCTGCCTCCAAAATCATGAATCTTGTTGTTCAAGATATGAACGTGATGGTTGTTATACACCGTCACGCCATTGCCATGGTGGCCGATTTGCGGAGACACATCGTACATTTCAAAGCCGTCAATAATGAGGTAGTTGGCGGCTGCTTTAATACCATCGGTATTTCCATTGCCATTGGTGATTTCTATCTTTGCCCCCCATTTATTTACGGATTTGAGGGTTATGTAGGCGCCGGGATTTCCGGATCGTGCCATGATAACAGTTCCCTGGTAGACGCCATCTTCAACAAGGACGACGTCCCCCGGAGCTACACGCTCCATTGCGTAATGGATGGTCTGCCAGGGTTGGGCTTTTGTGCCAGGGTTACTGTTACTTCCCTGGGGACTAACATAATATTCGTTGGCTAGAGCAGTTATTGGTAACGCAAAGAAGAGCCAAACGAAAACAAAATAACGGGTCTTAGAAGTCATTGCTCGTTGTGGGGGGGCAGTTCTAATGTGGAAATAGGGTGTGAACAGCTGCCAAGAAGCTGACTATCGAGTTCGTACTATTGTTTTAACTTGCGAGGTGGTGCCGGCCTGGAGCCTGTAAAAATAGACGCCAGAAGGAAGTGTTGAGCCGTCGACGGGTGTGCTGTACTCACCGGGGGGAAGTTCTTGGTCGACCAATACTGCCATGCGTTGGCCAGCGGCATTATACAGCTCTAAATATACATGAGTGCTCTCCTTTAAGTGGTATAAAATCTCAGTGCGATTTATGAAGGGATTTGGGTAATTTCCTGTAAGTGTAAATGCGTTCGGCGGTGGCGTGTTTTCTACATCCGTAGCAATCGAGGAGCCACGTTCGAAGGCGCCTAGATCGACCTGGCCAGGCGTACGGGAGTGGTAATTGATATCCAGGAAGGAAGCAATCTGGTCGCTGCCGGAATCGATAGCTGGGCTTGACTCGTTGAGTGAGAAGTCCTCATTGCCTGGAGAAGCGAACTGTGGATCTACACCGAGCAGGTTATTACTCATGTCTTCTTGAGTAACTGAGGTGTTGCTGAAGTTGATGGAAATGTCACCCGGGGTACCGTTATAGGTAAGATTGTTCTCCCAAATCGTATTCTCAGATTGAGCAATCAAAATGGCCCTGTTAGAGCCAAGTATGCCCGGGCCAAGTTCTGCCACCCCAATATTGTTGCGCCACACGGTGTTGTTTGAATAAACAAGGCTCAGTTCGGCCCTCCAGGTCCCCGTATTTTGCGTGTCGGTATTGTTGTGATAGGCGGTGTTGTTGAAGACATCTACAAAGTCGCTCTCGAAAACTTGCACCCCTTTTCCGCCATTGTCATAGGCCAGGTTGTTTTCCACCAGGGTTCGATGCGGGTAATTAACCGGAAAGTCTGAAGCGCCCTTATTGTGAAAGTTGTCAATGAGAATGCCATTGCCGTCGGTTGTGCCGATGGGATTGCCGGACAATACGAGGTTGATATTCCCATAACTGCGATTATTGCGAACGATGATATGATAACCGGGCAGGTCATCCACGGCACGGGCTTGAAAAAGTGAGATACCGCTCGATTGATTCGGGTTGTATTTCGCATTTCCAAACGTGATGTTATTCTCGACCAGCGCATAGTCAAAATGCACAAGCTGAATGCCGCTCCCGCCAAAGTTGTAAATCTTGTTGTTGAGGATGTGGACGTGGTGGTTTTTATAAACGGTTACTCCATTCCCCGTATCTTGAGATGTCAGGTCGGGATCGTAGATTTCAAACCCATCTAACGTAATATAATCAGCGGCTATTTTGACGCCATCCGTCTTCCCTGATGTTGGGATCTCAATTTTGGCGCCCCACTGATTCACTGATTTTAGCGTGATGTACGCACTCGGGTTACCCGAGCGGGTCATGGTAACGCTCTCCCGATAGGTGCCATTTTCGACAAGTACAACATCGCCTGGAGCTGTTTTGTCAACAGCATATTGAATCGTCCGCCACGGGCTGTTCTGTGTGCCTGCGTTGTTATTATCCCCAGCCAGGCTCACGTAGTACGTTGATTGAGCAGAAAGAGAAACGGGCGTACCTATAAATAGGACGAATAGCAGCAGGTAAGGAAGTACTTTCATGAATTTGTCAAATCTGGAACGATGATGTGTTCCTGATGGCATTCTCTCTAAGTCTTAAAAAACATTGACTTTGAATGCCTGGTATGAGTTGATGGTTCGAGTAGGTAAGATGGAGATAGTATATAGCTTTGGCCATTCCAGACTGCTCTTTATGACGCATACGCCATTAGGATCCCTTCCATTTAGGAATGTAGAAACCAGTTAGTAGTAGAGGAATCGCTTATTCCGGCGCTAAATTAAGAGGTTTATATGTAGGGCGCAAATAGAAGTAACATTCAGCCTGTTTCATTCGTTTGGGAAATAAGCTTGCACCCTTAGAAGAGGATACCCCTTACGATTATGCGATTTTTACTTGTTTTATTACTGTTCGCGCTCACCCATAATGGGCTGGCTCAGCAGAGCGCCGAATTTCAAGAAGCTGTTGCTGCATTTGATTCTGAGGACTATGAAGCCTCAAAAACCCTTTTTCAAACGATTCACAAGGGGAATAAAGAGGCCGGCTCTGCCTATTACCTTGGACGAATCGCACTCAAAGAAGGGGCATACGACAAAGGCATCAAGTGGTTGGAAGAAGCCGTAGAGCAAAACGAGCAGAGCCCAGATCATTATTACTGGCTAAGTGAAGCCTACTTCGGCCGTATCAATGACGTAGGGATGATGAAAAAAGCGGGTCTGGCAAAAAAAGGAAGAAAAGCCGCTCAACGAACGGTTGAGTTGGATCCTACGCATCGAGATGCTCGCACGTCTTTAATCTACTTTTATACACAGGCTCCTTCTATAGCGGGGGGGAGCAAGGAAAAAGCAAAAGAACACGCTAACATCCTGCTGTCTCACCATCCGAAGCGCGGCCGTATGATGCTGGCTATGGTATATTCAAGCGAGGAGGAATATGGAAAGGCCGATGCCGAATACACTGCGCTGATAAACGAATTTGCGGATGACGCTGATATACACTATTCAGCAGGAATGCACTTCCAGCGACGAGAAAACTATAAAGAGGCGATTCGAATGTTTCAGAAAGCAACCGATATCGATCCCGATCAACTCAATGCATTGTATCAGATTGGTAGAACAGTCGTCTTTGCTGATGATCAGCATGAGGTAGGTATAGCTGCCCTTAAGCACTATCTGGAAAAAGAACTCCCGGAAAATGTACCTTCTTATGCATCGGCATGGTGGCGAATGGGTATGATCTATGAACGAGCCAACCGCCCCGACGAAGCCCGTTCTGCCTTCGAATCCGCCCTAAAACTAGACCCCGATCACAAAGAAGCAAAAAAGGCCCTTAAAGAGCTTTAATAAAACCACCCAAAAGCCTCTTTTGGGTGCCTAAAAAGTATGAACCGGATAGCCTGGCTAGTTATTGTTGTTTTTCAGTGTACGTTTTGCTCTACTACGCTTGTGGAAGAGCCTGACCCGGAGCCGGTCTCGGTTTCGGTAATGACGTACAATATCCATCATGGGGCAGGGGTTGATGGCGAGGTGGATATACAGCGTATTGCAGACGTGATCCTGGAAGCCGATCCGGATTTAGTTTCGCTGCAGGAAGTGGATCGATTTGTTGAACGTACGGACAGGGCTGACCAGGCGCAGCAACTGGAAGATCTTACAGGTATGTTTATGGCTTTTGGGTTTGCCATAAACTATCAAGGCGGGGACTTTGGAAACGTGATTTTGTCTAAATACCCTTTTCAGCAACTGAGCCTACACCCGCTACCCGGGGACCCGGGAGAGGATCGGACGTTGATGGAAGCGACAATCCTGGTACCAGGCATCTCAGACCCTGTTGTTTTCCTCGCGACCCATCTCGATACCTTCAGAAAACCACGTACAGATTCTGTCCCTTTGATCCTCGATGTTGTGCCTGATTCTTCCCAATCCCTCTATGTTTTGGCAGGCGATCTTAATGATGCCCCTGGCACACCGGTCATGGATGCTTTGAATCATCGGTTAATTAGTGCTGCACCTGCGCATCTATTTACATTTCCTTCGTATAATCCTGATAGACAAATAGATCATATTCTCTATACCTCCACCGCAGGTTGGTCTGTTTCACTGGCAGAAGTCATCGATGAACCCCTTGCGTCTGACCACGCCCCGCTAATGGCTACTTTTGTATTCGAACCTTAATTGAAAGAATACACAGGTACTTTCAGAATGCAGAGAGTTTGACCAGGCTAAATATTTTGTTATTTCTGCCTGATTATGAGAATATTTTTATATTGTCGATAAACTGCTCTACACTGTTACTTTGTCCACATCATGGATTCCACCCTTTGGAAGGAACTCTCTGTTTATTTCGACCAGGCACTAGAACTGCCTGCTACAGAGCGTCAAGCCTTTCTGAACGACATCAGAGCCCGCGATGAATCATTGTGGGAAGAATTGGTGTCGCTTCTCAAGTTTTCTATAAGCGCGGATTCATATCTAGGGGATGTAAAAGAACTGATGCCTGGAACCGAGGATGAAGGGCAGGACGAACAGATCAATCTGGATCCCTACAATTTTGTAGGCACTCGCATCGGGCAATACGAAATCACCCATACCCTGGGTGCTGGTGGAATGGGGGTTGTTTACAGAGGCAAAGATGTCGAATTGCAGCGCAATGTAGCTATCAAGTTTTTGCCGCCGACCCTGGGGCAAGATAAAGACGCGCGAGACCGCTTCTATGTGGAGGCCAGGGCGGCGTCCAGGCTGGATCATCCCAATGTGTGCACCATCCATGAAATAGGTACCACCCGAGAGGGCCAGATCTATATCGTAATGGGATATTACGAAGGCGATACCCTGCAGCGGCGATTAGAAAACGAGGACCTCTCTCAAGAACAGGTAGTGAAGTTCATTCGGCAAATTGCTCAAGGGCTCGACGCCGCGCATCAGCAGAATATCGTCCATCGCGATATCAAGCCGGGTAATGTGATGATAACGTCGAGCGGTGCCGTCAAAATCCTTGATTTTGGATTGGCAAAAGTAGCCGACCAAAACCTGACAAAAACCGGCATGACGATGGGGACCGTCGGTTATATGAGTCCAGAGCTCATTCGTGGAGGAGCGCCAACGCCCGCATCAGATATTTGGTCAATGGGCGTGTTGTTGTATGAAATGGTGACAGGGCTGCGTCCCTTCAGAGGTATGATGCAAGAGGCGATCATGTATCATATCGTGAGCGGGGAACCGGACTATAAAAATGAGTTGGACGGTAAGGTATCCGCCGAGTTAGGCACCATCATCAAACGATGCCTGCAGAAAGACCCTGCATTTCGATATGCCACTATTGAAGCCTTGCTGGCGGATCTTGATCAATTGGGTACAGACGGTACCGTGAGACTATCGCCTATGCCAGGGGAAAAGCAGGGCAGAATTAAAAACAAAGCTATAATTGCCGCTTCAATACTGGTAATGACCTTACTAGCATGGTTGCTGATTCCGAGCAGAGTATCCTCCAGTATAGATGCTGACAAACGCATTGCGTTGTTGCCCTTTACTACGTCGGTTGGAGATTCTGAAGAAGATCAGGTTCTGGTCGAAGGAATGATGTATATGCTGGCGGACTTGTTTAGCCTGATGGATTCTCCAGAGAATCCTATTGTATTTATACCTCTAGATAGAGTGCAGTCCGCGGGGGTGGAGTCGGCACAGGAGGCCCATAGGCGCCTGGGCGTTAATGTGGTCGTGGAAGGGGAGTTGAGTCGCTTACGGGACGTAGTGGCCCTCTCTCTAAACCTGACCGATCCGAGTAATAATACGTTCATTGGAGATGACACTCGTTTGCTTGATGGCGGGGAAGGCGTAGAGCTCCTGGCCAGTTCCTTTCAAGAAGAGTTATTCGAAAAATTAGCTGGTATTCTAGATATTCCCATCTCAAATGACATGAGGATGGCCTTCAGGGCCTCTCAACCTACTGATCCAGATGCACTTGCCTTTTACCTTCAAGGGTTGGCCTATTTGAATAGAAGATATCAGGACAACTTTTATGAGTATGCGATTCAACAATTTTCGCATTCTCTTGAAGAAGACCCTTTATTTGCCCGCTCTCATGCAGGCATGTGTGAGGCATTGTTTGAAAAGTATGCCTATTCCTTTGACACGCAATATGCCGACCAGGCCCGCGAGAGTTGTAACCGTGCGGCTGAGCTTGGGAGCAATCAGGCCGCTGTGTTAATTGCCGTGGGTAGGATTTATTTACTGACGGGGAATAGAGCGGAGGCCATGAGTACTCTACAGCAAGCCGTAGTACTGGAGCCAGACAATGCTGAAGCCTATAGCTGGATTGGAAGGGTCCACGAGGCCAATCTGGAAGTGGATAGTGCCATCGTTAGCTATAACAAGGCCATTTCTCTAAAGACGAACAACTGGCTTTTTTACACGAATTTGGGCGTGCTCTATATGAGTAATGACTACCTGGATGAGGCAGAAAAACAGTTTGAGCACGTCAAGCGATTGACGCCGGATAACGATCTGGCCCATGCGAATCTTAGCATCATACAATTTAAAAAAGGGGATATTGAGGGGGCCAAGACGACGCTTCAACACGTTTTTAGACTCGATGCTCAGAACGTATATGCGCATAGGTTGATGGGAATGATGTTGTATGTAGAGCAAGATTTTGAAGGGGCCATTGATACGCTACAAGGAGCCGTTCAAGTCGGGGATTTAGTATCCCTGGATATTATGGGCCTGGCCTTATCGGAATACGGCGATCAAGTAGCAGCTCAATCCACATGGCGTGAATTAGTAGACCGTACAGGAATCAGACTACAGGTAGATTCCACCAGTGCCTACTTTGCCATCATGAATGCCACCGCCTACGCGTCTTTAGGCTTAGTAGATTCCAGTATGGTTGTTCTCGAAACTATCTCAGAAGAGCAAAGGGAAGACTATGTAAGTTATTTGGCTGGCCGAATTTATGAGCAAAATGGCGAGCGAGAAAAAGCACTCACCTACATCGAGCGAGCCTTTATTGATTATTACAACGTGTCTTTAATAGAACGCGACCCCTTCTTGACTGATTTGCGAGAAACCGAAGAATATCAAAGACTTCTCGCAGACTTTCTGAACAACGATCGACCTATATAAAATGTGATGAGCCGATTTTAAATGAATTATTGTGAAGTAGAGTACGCCCACCAACCCTAATTTTAAAAAAGTAGACTCATGAGCCCCACTCCAGAAATTATTCAGGCCCAGTATGGTAAGGATCTACCTCCCTTAAACACACCATCCCGAGGAGGGCCTTTCGCCCAGGTGGCCCCTGACGATCAAGCAGGAACTGGAACAAGAGGAGGAGATTCATTTTACCGCTTGCCCTTTGGGATTCGATTATATCGTTTCACCGGGGTAGATATGTTGGTAGAGGTCGTAGATTCACCCTTTGGACGTATGCGAAGGCCCGAGGTAGTGCGGTTTAACCCCGAGTTGGTCTTCTATTTAAACAAACTCGGAAATCCAACAAGTAGTGGAGCAATGTCTGAAGATGAAATGATCACGATGGGGCAGATGATCGGAGACATGCTTTTTCCCACAAAGGTTCGGCGGTTATTTTTTCAAACGTTAGATCTGGTGTACAAACCTGAGCTCGATCAAGGGATTCGTATTTTGCTAGAACTCGATGATGAACAACTCGCTGTTATCCCCTGGGAATATGCCTACTTGCGAGAGTTTAATCATAAAGGCATGATAAACAAGGACTCTCATGACGTTTGGAAGAAGGATCATACAGAAAAGGAAAATGAGATTAAATCGAGCTTGCGTTCTTTAGATATGCCCGGAGCGGAGATGGATGCCAAGATGGAAGAGGACCTGGAGGCCTTAGTTAGCGAAAAAAAATGGCTTCAAACCTGGATGAATCGTTTTGGCTTCCTGGGCCTTGATGATCATCTTTCTATCGTTCGCTTTGATTCGTATGTGGATGAAGTGTTTGGTGGAGATGCGGTTTTGGACAATGCGATTGATGACGAAGAAAAGATAAATGAAGTCGATATCATGTTTTCTTCGTCAGATCCATTTGATCTCGGAGAACTCAATGTAACAGGCGAAGTGGAAGGAATTGCTGCGGCGTTGTTGGAAGATCGTGGCGGGGAAAATATTTCAGAGAATAAGCTTCTTGATGAGACAGAATATAAAGTAGCCACCAAGTTTGGTAGCACGATTACCTTTCTTAACAAGCATAAGTTAACCAGGAAGTCTCTGGAGAAAAGCCTGCAAAGTGGTAAGCGCATCTTTCACTTCTCTGGACATGCAGGGTACCTGGCCAGGTCGGACATATCTGAAGGAGATCAAGCGCTTTCTGTAGTTGCGCAAGAAATGCTCTTCCATGAAAAGACCAGTGCTGCAGACAGAAAATGGGAGCGGCGAATGGCACGTGCTCTGGGGCGCGTTTTGGGTGGCTCTTCAGGCGGGACACTGATAGGAGGCCCTGGTAACATTCGTGATATTAAGAGTGCGACCGATCCCCTGCGCGACATCAAGAGTGCGACCGATCCCCTGCGCGACATCAAGAGTGCGACCGATCCCCTGCGCGACATCAAGAGTGCGACCGATCCGCTTCGCGACATCAAGAGTGCAACTGATCCCTTGCGCGATATCAAGAGTGCCACTGATCCACTTCGAGGATTGGGTTCTATATCACAGCGGACCTCGTATACGCTGAACACAGGCGTTTACGATCTCATCGACCGAAAAGAAGGGCTCATTGTACTAGAGAAGGAGGAAACGACCCATTATTGGCAAGATCATTCCTGCAAGAAACTCCGGGACACCATTCAGGACGAGATTAAAAACAAACAACGAGGAGCATTATCAGGGCTAACCGCAGCGTGTCCACTGTTCGATTTTCTTCAATTCCTTGCCTCCTATATGAATGCTAAGAGTGAATTGGAGAGTCAGGAAGAAGCACGTAAGCACTATGTTTTATCGCTCTTGAATCTCTATCCGGATCCGTTCCATGCGGAAATGGAGAATAATGATTCAGGATCTGAACGAGCAGAGCGGATAAGGGGGATCACGACACAAAGCTCCAGGCGCATGCACGCGACGCGAGCCAGGTTTGATCAGCACACCCAGTTTGAGACAATGGTCAATGGTGTAGAATTAAAAACTGTAGATTCGTTTAAAGACGATCACGAGAATTTATGGAATAACTGGATATTGGAAGATGAAGCGTGGACCGATGTTCGGATGGATCACGAATTACTGAACGCATCATTGCGATGGGTGAGAGGATCACATGAGATACTCTGGGCCAATGATCTGGCAGAAATGATGAAAGGCAAAGGGATTTCACTTGTTGTATTGAACAGCTGCCAGACGTCCCAGAGTGATTCCCGTAGTTTTGAGGCAGCCAGTGTGGCAACTACGTTGATTCAAGCAGGCATTCCTGCTGTCATAGGCATGCAACTCAGTATTGATGATGAGTCTGCAATTGCGTTTTCAAGGTATTTCTATGATGCGCTTTCTGAAGGTGTTCGTCTAGAGTTAGCCCTTACTCAAGCACGGCAGGCGATGGCTGATCTAGAATCGTCCCAAAGCTGGGGTATACCGACATTATACATGCGTAGGCTGTATGTTGCTGATAATTTCAAGCTTTGTGATTATACTGAATAAGGATAATCGAGCTGAAATTACAGTAATACATGACACAAGAAGCCATTTACGATAGCCTCCCCTTTCTCAAAACGGCCTCGCCCGAGTTTAAAGAGGTATTCTTCTCTCGTGCGATGACGACATCACTGGCGAAGGGGCAGGTTATCTGCCTGGAAGACAATCAGTGCGCCCACCTGCCTATTGCATTATCAGGTACGGCTAGAGTGTACAAGGTAAGCGAAGAGGGTAAAGAATTGACCCTATACCGGATTGAAGCAGGGGACAGTTGTATTCTCACAGCTTCCTGTATCCTGAATCATCAAGCGTTTCCTGCCAATGCAGTCGCACAAACAGACATGAAGGCGCTTGTTGTTGCTGCGTCCGATGTGCATCAATGGATGCACGATTACCCCGATTGGCGGCAGTACATCTTCCAACTGATTGCGCGGCGTTTGAGTAACGTGATAGAACTCGTTGAAGAGGTTGCCTTTCAACGGATGGACGCCCGGTTGGCCTCGTATATACATGAGCAAAGCGCCAGTAGAGATGTCATACGGAGTACCCATGAAAGCATTGCTGCAGACCTGGGTACGTCACGCGAGGTCGTCAGCCGGCTGTTGAAAGAATTCGAGCAGCAAGGCATCATTGCCCTTTCTCGAGGCGAAATCAGGGTAATTGAACGGGAGAAACTAGGCAAGTCAAGATAATTTCTCTCTGTGACCCAGGTCACTGACTTATTTTTTCAGTGTGTGTATGTTATATTCAAATAAACACCCTGAGAATTAATTATTGTGGTTATCATGCGTATTCCTACTTCTTCTACCCTTAGCCTCTGTGCCTTATTGGTCTTTGGGCTCGTATTGGCCGGTTGTGATTCTGTTGTTGATGCAGAACAAGATGTTGCACTCACTGCTCCTGCAGTTGCCTATGATTTGGAAGTGGGTAATTCCTTAGCTGTAGAACCGGGTGTTACGGTTGAGTTTATCGAATTGCTATCGGATACGCGATGCCCGCTGGAAGAGGTTTGTCAGAATAAGGGAAGTGTAGAAGCTTCTTTTATCCTGGAAATGGATGGCAAACGAGCACCTTTTGTTTTGGGTGGATACGTTGGCCCGGAAGGAAAGGAAAAGGTTCGGTTTGATGTAGGGCCTTACGAAGTGATCATGGAGCGCCTTGATCCTTATCCAATGGAAGATTGTGATATGGATATGCCTCCCATAGCAAAGCTACAATTCCAGAAATAAATGCCTCGATCAGTACTCGTTAACCAACACGTATTGATTATCTAATAATGGCTGAACTAACAAAAGTACAGAAGCTTCTGGCTGTCTGTGCCCTATGCATTGGTATTGCTGTTGCTCTTGGAGTGCTTATTGAGTTTTTGACGTAAAATATGCGTTCCCACTAACTTTTGAGGTGTTGTTATGAATTTGAATATGGGGTCTATGGACCGTGTCATCCGTGTTGTTGTTGCCGCTGTTGTAGCTGTACTCTACTTCACAGGAATGATTTCTGGTACCATTGCTATCATTCTTGGCGTATTAGCCGCTGTGTTTATCCTGACGAGCGTAGTAGGGACTTGCCCGTTGTATCTCCCCTTTAAATTATCTACGAAATCTAAAACCCCGGCGTGATTGTAAGAGCCCTCATATAGGTTCATATGGAATCTTGTGAGTGCATTTGGAGTTTGGGGTTTATTGCATTGCGATAAACCCCCAAATCCCAAACTCCAAACACTATAGTATGCATGGCGTTTTCAGGTGTGGTAGATGAAGTCAACTGGGCTGAGTTGTTGTCCAGGCATGAAACAGACTCAGCACGTGTGTCGGCCCTGATTGAAACGTTCAGGTCGAAGCCGCGCAGCAGGACGAACATTTATGTAGAGCAGCTCTGTGAGTACCTGGAGGCGCATGCTGAGCAAGCACATCGTTTGGGGTCGTTCATTCAATCTACAGTCCTCACCCGCAATACGCTACTGCTGCTCACTGAATCGGGTGTGCCCGGAAATAAAGGGTTCGGCACTGAACTCTTCCAGCGTATAGAGCATCGATTAGTACCTGAACTGGAAGATCCCGAGGATCTGAGAACCACCCTTCGTACCTTTTTCTCCAGTGATAAGGATTACAAGTGGATTAACGCCGTATCCGATGGACTCTGGATGCGTTTGTTGGCATCATTAGGGATCGGTGAGGGATCGGGACCCCGCATGAGCGTAGAGTGGGCAACCAGCCTGAGAATCTTGAGCCACCACATTTCTAGCCTGGGTTTACAGCCTGAAATTACACATCGGCTTCCTCACCTGGATGATCCCGATTCGCCTTTCTTGATGCTTTCAACCGAACTGCTGAAGTACATCGAGTTTATTCAGGGCCATTCATTGGAAGAATGTAGAGGGTGCCTGCAAGGCGCTGTTCGGATCGTCGAAACGTGTAGAAACGAAGTAGAGCGTTTGAGAAATGAGAAAGGCATTTATGGCACAAGCCTCCGGCTTACCTCGCTGTCTTATCGATTGTTAAAGCTACTACACCGATTGGAATGCCTGCTGTTGATGACGGTAGCCAATGGCGATGGGTTTAGAAAAAATTTGGTCAAATTATTTAGAGAGGTGGTTGAAGCGGAGAATACGCGAAATCATATTCGGCCGCACCTCAAGGAAAGCGGGGATTTGTTGGCCTTCCAGGTTGTTGAGCACGCCGCAAAAAAAGGCAGCAAATACATCACTTCGGGGCTTAAGGATTATTGGGCGTTTTTCCTCGCAAGCCTGGGTGGGGGGCTGATTGTAGGGATCTTTGCCTGCATCAAGATGATCGCTAAACAGTGGGAGATGCCTTTAGCCGTTGAAGCGCTCGCGTATGGTATCAATTACTCCATCTGTTTTGTGGTTATCTACCTTACCGGAACGGCTTTGGCAACGAAGCAGCCGGCCATGACGGCGAATACGCTGGCTCGTACAATGAAAGGGGATGAACAAGGGGTTTCGCTCTCTGGATTGGAAGACTTGATTGTACGGGTATGGCGGAGCCAGTTTGTATCGTTCGTCGGTAATCTCATGATGGCGTTACCCGTGGCGCTAGGTATTTCTATTGCTTACAGGCACTTTGCAGGGGCGCCCATCATGGATGAGGCCCTTTCTCTTAAGCTGTTAAATGGGATTCATCCGCTCCAAAGCGGCGCCCTCATTTACGCTGCGATTGCAGGCATCTTTTTGTTTGCATCAGGGGTATTTGCCGGGTGGGTGGATAACCGAAATATATATTTGCGGTTTCCTGAGCGCATCGCCAGGTCCCCCTTGCTGATTCGGTTGTTTGGAGAAAAGAGAGCACAGGGTATGGGGCGGTTTCTCGATCAGAAGCTGGGTATCCTTGCGGGAAACGTGCTGCTTGGGTTTTGCCTCGGCTCAACGGCGACCATAGGGGAAATCCTTGGCTTACCCCTAGATATTCGCCATATTGCCTTCTCTTCAGCAGAGTTTGGGGTATCGCTTGATTTACTCAGTGCTACACTCACAAGAGATGTCGTACTGGTTTCCGCACTGGGTGTCTTTCTGATCGGTTTTGTAAACTTTCTGGTTAGTTTTGGGCTGAGTATTACCTTGGCGTTAGAATCCCGAAGGGTTCGCTTCAGCGAAACACGGAGGCTCCTTTGGAACCTGTTTGTTCGGTTTCTGCGCCGCCCCATTGATTGGTTTTTTCCTCCTCGCAAAAAGCCGGTTTCTCTGGAAGAGGAAGACGTGCTTATCGAGTCGTAAAGAAAATGTAAAACGGTTAAGAAATGAAACTTATGTCCGTTATTTCAGTAGAAAAACCTCAACGAAAAACAACCTCTTTACGTTAATACTTCCTGCAATGAACACTCAGCATCAAGTAACGTATCACTGGTCCCACAATCAGTCATGTGAAAAGAAAGCATGGCTTGCACTTCGCCACACGCTCTCTGAACGCAGCTAACTTCTTAGCTTCGGCTCTATCGAATTCTCCTTTTTCTTCTGGTAGTTTTCTGCAGTGAATTCAGCCCATTCACCTGCTAGAATGCTACAAATCCGATCAACCGTATATCACCACTGGTGCGTTAAATAGCATCTCCGTGATGACGTCCTTTGATCTCACACAACCAACCCGTCGCGTTACGAGCTTGTACAGTCTCTGGAAGCGCTTCCGTTTGGTCTAGCACCCTTAAACAAACCAAAAACAATGCTCACAACTAGAGAACCCTATAACACGACAACAGGCATGAAAACCTGGAATAAAATAAAACAAGTACTCCCTACTTTTAGACAGCAGCGTAAACTCGTTCCCGTATATGTACGAACAGGTAAAACGCTTCGCTTTAACCGAGTGAACCACCTGTCTAAGGTTCGAACCCTATTACAATCCATCACCTTTGTTGCTGTAGTAACCATGTATATCGCCGCTGAACCCGCACTAGCACAAGACCATAAAAACGCTCTAACCGCAGAGGACCAGGCTGAAATCACACCGGCAGAGGCCCTAGACATGCTAAAAGAGGGCAATAAACGGTTTGTGAAAGACAAAATGGTGAACAGAGACTTGATGAAGCAAGTCTCCCAGACTGCCACGGGACAATATCCACACGCGGTGGTACTTGGATGCATCGATTCTCGCGTTCCACCCGAACTCGTATTTGACCAGGGAATCGGAGATATATTTGCCCCTCGCATCGCCGGTAATTTCGTGAACAAGGATATACTGGGCAGCATGGAGTTTGCGACCAAAGTTGCCGGGTCAAAACTGATCGTGGTTCTCGGCCATAGCTCATGTGGGGCTGTTAAAGGAGCTTGTGATAACGTTGAGCTTGGAAATCTCACGCATACCTTGAAAAACCTGATGCCAGCTGTACACGGTGTAGAGGAGGTAATCGGAGATCGGAATTCCAAGAACGCCAAGTTTGTTGAAGACGTTGCTCACTTAAACGTGAAGCTGACAGTCAATAATATCCTAGAGCAAAGCCCAATAATGAAAGAGTTGGTCGATCAGGGCGAATTGATGGTCGTGGGCGCCATCCATGATGTATCGACCGGACGTGTGACATTTATGAACTAATCGTCTGTCACACACTAAAAGGCCGCCCTGCGCAAGTAGGCCGGCCTTTTTTTGTT
>JAHQVL010000166.1 GCA_019634345.1 Rhodothermaceae bacterium | reverse complement strand
GATCTAACGCATATGAAAACGCATTCTGAAAATCCTGCGTTTTTACACCGTCAGCTTGGCGTGGTTGAGGTAAAGCAGTCGGGTCATCTGTAAATGGACTGATTACCTCAGGGCGTTGTAGTTCAAATAGGTTCATTTTTATTAAGGTCTATGATAGGGGCTTCAAAAGGACTAGCCTCTGAGGTCCACTCTGGATCCAACCGATCCCGGGATCACCTTGTCGGTAGACATGTCTTGCTTGTAGAGTCTTAGATCCAGGTTCGGAGATTCTGGAAAGTACCGATAGATCATTTGTTGTTCGTCTGTACTAAGCCCAGGGAGTGTTGGATTAACAGCTCTTTTGTCAGCTTGAAGAGAGATTTCCTCTTTACGATCAATAACTCCTTCAAGCGTATTAATGAATGTCGCAGGGGAGGGGCCTTCTGATTCTTGGACTTTGGATGTGTTTTGTGTTTGAAGAGAGCCTACATCATCGAGTTGCTCTTTTTTGTTGGTCGGAATATCTGCGCCATTTCCCGGTAGCTTGGATGAATCTATCTTAGTAGATTCAGAAGGGTTTAATTCTTCTTCAGCCTCGTTTTTAGACGCACCATGTTCTTGAACATGCGTTCTAGAGGAGGAATATGGGTTGATTATGTTATTCATGATCGTTTAGAAAAAAACACATTCAATGGTAATCGAGAGGATTGTAGAACCTCAGTCATGGGCTCAGAAAGCCGATTGTTAGTGTACTTCTTATGTTGAGAAGTACGGGCTGATTAAATCTCTAATGTTCTTTTGGCCATCTCTTTGGCCGTTTGAAATGCTGAGAGGTTTGCTTCGTAAATTCGATGTGCTGAAACCAATCGAGCCATCTCCTCAACAACATTTATATCAGGGTATTGCACATATCCTTGTTCATCTGCGTGAGGATGCGACGGGTCGAACTCGGTTCGATAAGCTTGTGTAGGTTCTACAGTTGTAAGCGGCCCCATTTCAACGTCGGATAAACGTCTTCTAAGTGAAGATCCACCCAAGTGGCGTGCATTGGTCAATTCCATGTCACCCTGAATCTTATTCAGCAATGTGTCAAAGCGTTTGTAGCGGCCATCTTCGACTTCGTGCAGTGCACGCTTTATCGCATACGGTGTGCCATCTGGCGTTCTGGTTGTTGACGCATTGGCAATGTTCTCAGTTACTGCTCCCATTGCAATGCGTTGAGCTGCAAGGCCCCGGGCAACATTTCTGAAAGAAGAAAACGTATGTTTATTTATAAGCATGAGGTACAGGTAAGCTGAAAGTTAACGTAGAGGAGAGGAGGATTAGGCAACGCGGCCAGTAATACCTGACTTGATCATTTCAAAATGATCATGCAATGCTCTAGTACTAAATTGCATTCGCATTTGAGTATCTGCCAGGTTCATTAATTCAGTCTCTAGTGTAGCCGGCGTGTCTTCCACTTGCATGCGAGGCTCTACACTCGTGGCTCCCCTAATTCCTGGGATTGCATGTCGGTTTTCTTGTAGCGTTTCTTCAAAGTTTACAGAGAGCTTCTGATATCCTGGAGTATCGAGATTGGCCAGGTTGCTTGACAATGCTTTGAGGCGCCAGTTATAGGCCAGGATTGCATTGTCCAGAAGTTTGATTCGATCTGTATTAATCATGGTGTTTTCCTGATCCATCTGTTTGTTGTCGGGAGAGGGGAGATCAACCATCGTGCCACCACAATTCGACGAGGGGGTGCATGAGTTTGGAACGTAGTGCTGAGAGCGATTCGATCAGAGAGGTGGGGGTATTTTAAGAAGTCCTTTTTTGAGCAGTAAGGCTTCCTTGCTTAAGAACTCATCTAAAAACTTTAATTCTTGACCTGTAACGGAATAGTTTCGACCCTCTTTTCAGGATCTTAAATCGATTGCATAAAATTTCTACTGTAAGGGAAAAAGAAACGGCCTTCGGAAATAATTGCCTGATTTTGTAATGAAGTAGTTTCTCTCCCAAGGACTTACTTTTTTTGATGTGAACCAAAAATGGAAGCGGTTAGTATCAGGCGTGGTTTAGAAATAAACGACCAAGCTTATTTGCGCTAAAGGCTCACAAAGTGACTTTTGTCCAGCACTGCATTTCGAATTTATGATAATGCCTTTGGTTGCGCCTGCGAATTGATTCATTTATATGGTATAAGATTTGAGCGTTTATGAGTAAATGCACTTCAGAAACCAGTTAGCAAGTATTCTAGGCATGTCTAAGTAAGTATAGGATCCTATTTGCATTTCGTACAGATTGGCTGTCTCCCTAGGTACTAATAATTAACGACCACCTCATTGAGTGATAATGGAGCACAAAGCACAAATCCTATTCGTTGATGATGAACAGTTACTTCATGGGCTTTTTGAACGCCTCTTCACGCGCCACGGTATTAAGGTAATAAGCTGTTCGGATGCGAACCAGGCTACTGAAGAACTGAAGAAGAACTCCTATGACCTGGTTGTCACAGACTTCATGATGCCAGATATGGATGGCTTTGAATTGTTATCTTACATACGAAGCGAACACCCCCGAACGAAAGTGATAATGATTACTGCACACTCGAACGTGCAGCATGCGGTTCGTTCAATGAAAAGCGGGGCGATAGATTACATTCCAAAGCCTTTTTCAACCACAGAGCTTGTTGAGCGAGTCCAGAATTGCCTTGCTATCTCTGAAGAGGAGCATCAAATTCAAACGTCACCTAAGACGCGTCGAAACCGTTCTCGAGATCGAGCAAAAGTGTACGAGTATGTCGGGGAGCATCCATCGATCAAGAAACTGAAAAACCTGTTGCCCAAGGTTAGTAAAAATAAGGCACCTGTATTTATTCAGGGTGAAAGCGGGACGGGGAAAGAAATACTTGCGAAGCTCATTCATCAGATGAGTGATAGAGCCGGTGGGCCATACGTCACTCTGAATTGTGCTAACTTACCTCGCGAACTTGTCGAGAGCCACTTATTTGGCCATCGAAAAGGGGCTTTTACAGGAGCTATCGATGACATGACAGGGGCATTCGAAGTTGCAAATCGTGGCACATTGCTCCTTGATGAAATCACTGAAATTGATTTAGCGGTCCAGGCCAAGTTGCTGCGTGTCCTTCAGGAAAGCGAATTCCAGAAAATTGGATCGTCTGAGGTCAAAAAGGTTGACGTGCGCGTTATTGCCACGAGTAATCGTATCCTTAATGATGCGATTCAGGAGGGAATATTTCGGGAAGACTTATTTCATCGCCTTTCTGTGTTTCCTCTAACCGTTCCAGCCTTGCGAGATCGGCTAACCGATGTCCCTTTGCTGGCGAGGCATTTTGTAGATCGCTACTCCAAGATGTACGATTTGCCCGAAAAAGTGATTGACCCTGAGTTGATGGAGCGGCTGACGACGTTCTCATGGCCAGGTAACGTTCGGCAATTAGAAAACGTTGTTCAACGTGGCGTGATACTATCAGCGGATCGGACTAAAATCGATGCAGAAGATGTGTTTAATGACTTCTTCCGAGATGCTGAGCCGCGTAAGACTGATGGGGCCGATGGGGGAGGAGTGCAACCAAAGACGATCGATGATATGGAACGTATCATGATCATGAAAGCACTCGAAGACACAAATAATAATCAGCAAAGAGCGGCAGAGCAACTTGGGATTAGCGCCCGTACCATACGTAACAAACTGCGCCGATATAGAGAGTGCGGGATTATCACAGCCTAAAAGATAAGCCCGAACTGTAGTAACATAAGAAAGCGTACTTTGTCAGACATAGTGTTTGCCAAAGTACGCTTTGTTGTATGCTTGAAGGTTCTGTGATGAAAACCTTCTAAAGTTCTTATTTGCTAATGTCCTCTGAGACTTTTGAGGCGATCTGGTCCAATACTTCAGGTTTTGAATAGTATCCTGAATTTATTCGATCTAGAATTTCCTGCTTTCTGGATTCACTTAATTCCGGTATGTCATTTAGAGCCTGCCGGGCAAGATCAAGTTCTTGTAGCTTCTTCTGCTCAGCTGCATGTGCAATTCGAGCCTCCTCAGAGATATTGATGCTATCTTGGACCTCTTGGTTTTCTTCCTGCTTGTCTGTGGAAGAAGATTTTTGGGAATCTTTGTCTCTTAGAGATTCAACGCGATGTGGTTTAAGGTGTTTAGAAGTTGAGAAACTACTATTGGTAATATCACCTATGTTCATAAGGCATTCACGTAAATGCTATTGAGGGCACGAATAAGAACTCCAGTTCGTGAAGTTCATGATAGAATAGGTAAGAAATTTCCTTAAATAAGGATAAGATTTCCTTTAAATGGTTCCCGGAATAAGTAGATAGATGCCTTTATGCGTCTATTTAACACGTATCCTGAAAGCATTTTTAAAGTCTACATAAGATATGCCGAAGTCCTGCGAAGCACATAAGTTTTTTGCGCAGGCGGAATGCTCCTCTAATGAAAATGAATGCCCGCCTTCTTTCTATTCATTCAGAATAGCTAAAATTACTCAATCTGAAAAAGCCGGGTCTGTTCTAGGACTGATTATCCTGAAACGTTATTGCGTATGAATTGGTGTGGGCGACGATCAAAGCTATACGAACGTTGTGCTTGTTTTAGGTTTTGAAGGCTTTGCAAGTTGTTGAGCATGGTTTGCTCTTTTTGTTTAAGGTCCTTCATGATAGACTCGAACTGTTCTTGCAGCCTGGAAAACTTTTCTGATAATTCAGGGGATAATGATTTTCTTTCCGTTTCTTTCGATAGTTTTTGGATTGCTTCCTGCCGCTGGCCAAGTAGTGAATAAAAGCTTTCAATGTCATTTTCTGAAAGCTTTGCGCGCATTTCTTCACCAATTTGCAATATAGAGTCGAGTAACTCAGTCATAGCGTATTCGAATTGAAGTGTGTGAATTGCTGGGGCATATACGAGAAGGCATGAAGAGTACCTGATTCTTCATGCCTTCTTATATGCGTCAATTATTTAGGAGAACGCTGAAAAGCTAAAGGATTGGCCTTGAAGTAATTCAATGGATTCCTGGAGGCGTGCGAATTCTTCTCTCAGAGTGTTTTCACGTCGCTCAAGGGCATCATCGAATCGTACTATTCGTCTATTGAGTGTACGCGTTCTCGTGTCAAGGTTCTCTTGGCGGTCGCTAATGAGTCCGCCAAAACCAAGGTAATCGGCCAAACGATCACTTAATCGTTGAGCAATTCCATCAGACGCAGCAAACAGCGTCCGAACGTTTTCAGGGTCTTCCTCAATAGCTTGAATTAATTGATCTACATCATCGAGTTTTAACGTCCCATTTGAGTTAATGTCAATGCCAATGTCAGTTATTTGACTCGGTGAATTCACACCCTGGCTAGAAACCTCGGTGATGATATCTTCACGTAGATTAAATCGGAGGGAGGTAAAAGTTGTGTCTCCCGCAAATTCACCCCTGATTCCCGTATCACTGTCAACCGTTGAACGGGTTCTTATTTCTGTGAGGATATCATTGTATTTATCAATGAAGTCTTCAATTTCAGCCTCGATACCAGAAGAATCAGGTGCTACGCTAAATTCGATGTCTGTATTGTTCGTTTGGGACAAATTAAGCGTGACCCCTTCAAGGGCATCCGTTACCTGGTTCGTGTTTCTGTACAACGTCAAGCCGTCCAGAACTAATTCACTGGTAAGATCAGAGGTATCTTCACTTGTGCCCACGGTCTTAACCTGGCCCCCAGTGGCTCCAGAGACGACACTTGCGTTGCTGATTCCGATCTGAGCCAACAAGCCGTCTGTATCCGATTCAAAGTTTATACGGTTAGAATACCCCGTTTGGCCCGATCGGATAGAGAGGCGAGCTGTGTCTGATGTTTCGTTTACCTCTGAGGCGTATGCTCTATTGGCTGTATCGATGGTACCGGCATCGTCTGCTGCCAGCATTGCAGAGTTTATAGCTGAGGCTATATTCTCCAAAACAGTTTCATCGGTTTCACCGCCAGAGAGCGTAACTGAGACATTAATTGTTTCTCTGTTGTCTGCATCCGCATCAGTAGGATTGGCAACACTAAGGCTAAACGATTTAGCGCCTGTTCCCAGTGCAGTTACAATAGAGGTTGCCGAGGAGGTGTGTTGGTCCGAGAGTCTTGTATCTACTGTAGCTAGCCGGCTGACTTGCAACGTATGAGATCCAAAGACAGCATCATCCGTAGCCGAGGCCGTAAAAGCAGACGTGTCATTTAAAGTAATTGACTTTTCGTCGAACGGATGAGAAAGAGGATCGAGAAAATCATCTAGGATATCGTCGAAAGCCTGGAGTTTCGTGTCTAACTCAGTTAGAATATTTTTACTTGATTCAAGAGAGCTTACGCGATTCTCCAGATCAAATTTAGGTTGGCTTTCTAGAAAGATTAGCTGCTGGATGAGAAGTTCGTAGGGATCACTTTCTCGAAATGCAGCAGAAGTCGAGGATATTAACATAAGAAGTGTGTATTAGGGTTTAGCGTACAACCGTCGCCCCCACACGGTTAACCCGTGTGGGATTGTCATGTCAGGCCGCTACCGGTGCTGTGGAGTTTTCTCTTGTGCTTTCCTTCCAGGTTTCTCTCAAATCAGATAACATTTCACCAATCATCATGAGGTCGCCTGAAACGCTCTCTCGCATACAGAACTCATAGATCTGAGAAAGTCGAATCGCGATCTCGCCACCTTCTTCAAAATTCAACGAGGCAATGAGCTCAATCAATACTTTTCTAAGCTTAAAACGATCATTTGTATTACAAGCCAAGATACCTAGATCGTAAAGTTTTGCAACCAGTTGCGTAGGCGAGGCAGAAAGAACATCCTGTCTCTGATATTGATGAGCCGCATGAGTAGTTTGCATAGTGTAGATCGATGGATGATGATTGGAGTTGTTGAAATAATCAATTCCTCAAAGGATGCTAACACAGAGCGAGGCTTATCGTCGGAAGTATTTTCCAGCCCAGGACGCCTTTTCCACCAAAGACATAGGCTAAGCCCCACGAGTGTTTTCTCAGTTATCGACAACCAGAAATTGATCTTAAACAACTCGCCTTAAAGATCTGCTAATCCATGGGTTCAGGCGATATTGAGCAGGGCAATTCGATATAGCTAGAGTCCATCATCCCATTTTTGGTACGTTTTCGGCTTCAGAGACCTCAAAGAAAAAAGCGGTCGATGATTATCGACGATTGTAAAAATAAAATCGCAATAGATTCATTTGAATTTAGGGGGTATCCATGGAGGATAGCGCAAATAAAGTATTACAGGCTTTTGAAGAAGCCCAAAAAACTCTCGAAAAGGGTGATCTTGAACAAGCAAAAATACTTTTTGAGAGCTTGGATTATGAGAATCTAGAAGAAATCGAACCCGATGATGCGCTTGCTGCTCGCGTGCTTGCGTTGCAGTTGTGTATTCTACAAGAGCGTTATGCCGATGCGCTCTATCATGCAGATGCAGCATTGGATCTTGCAGAGCACGAGCCATTGGTGCATCATCTCGCCGGCCAGGCCATGTGGGCACAGAGTCATTATCGAACAGCAGCAGAAATGCTTGTATATGCTGCAGAACTGTTGGAAGGTATCCATGAAGATATTCCTCCGTTCAGTTTCGAAGTAGACCGTTCACAGGTGTTCTATATGGCAGCTGAAGCATGCAGAAATTTTGATCAGGAATCTGCTGCGGAGAGATTTTACCAACTTGCCTTAGAGCATACTCACGAAATGAGCGGAGCGGAGTCTAACCTCACCTAACGGGGCAAGATGTAAGTGCGCTGCTAAAAGATCGGTTGATTTCAATAAATCACTATTGGAATCGCAATGCTTAAATGTGAGATTAATGAACGATATGCAAAATCAAAAACCAGCCAGTACGTACAGGCCGACTCTTTCATTATGCATGATTGTGAAAAATGAAGAGGAGAACTTAGAAAAGTGCCTTTCCCTGGCCCGGCCGCACGTTGACGAAATTGTGGTGGTGGATACTGGATCCACAGACGGGACCGTGGATATTGCAAAGCGCTATGCAGATGTGTTTGAAGAAATTGAGTGGCCAGGATCGTTCTCCGTTGCTCGAAATCATAGCCTTGAGTTGGCCAGCGGCGATTATATTTTGATTCTAGATGGAGATGAATATATCGACTCTCAAGAAGCATGGAAGAAAATCCGGAACAGCCTGGGTGTCCTAGATATTGCAGCGCTCGTTTTACCCGTGAAAAACCTCCTGAGCGAAAATAATGTTGTCTCTGCAGATATGTTTTGGCAGGAGAGGGTGTTGAGGAATCATCCTGATATACGATACCACGGGAGTGTGCATAACCAGGTCATGGAGTCGATCTGGGCGCATGCTGAACAGACAGGACGGCATATTGCTCGATTAGATGCGGAAATTATTCATACAGGATATTCCCTTCCTGAGGAAGAAATGGTCCAAAAGTATGAAACGCGAGTGGAGTTGCTAAAGGCTGAATACGAAAATCCTAGAGATGAAGTATATCGTGCGTACTACGCCTATCAGCTGGGGCTTATCTATTATATCATGAGGCGCAATGAAGCAGCTGCGGAGCTCTTTAATTCGTTAGACTATGACAAGTTAACCCCCGAGAATGCATTTTACACGCGATTACTGGGTGCACAGACAGCCCAGCGGTTGAATGACATGGATTCTGCCCTGGTCCATTGCAATGAGATGCTACGCATTAATCCAAAAGAACCCGTTGGATACTACCTCACAGGCGTGTCTTTAATGAGGAGTAGTTTTTTCAAGGATGGGTTATTGATGTTGCTACAAGCATATAATGTAAACAACGATGCAGACCAGTTCATTCGGTTTGTGATTAACCCCAAGATTTTGCTAGAACACCTTATAATCGCCTGCAGGAGCTTGCACTTATCGGAGCATGTCAAAATCTTTGAAGACTTGCTCAAAGAAGAAGATTGTGAATCAGACAAGGTCAAAGGAGCCATCAGGATGCTTCAGGTGCTGTTGGCCCAGAATGAGAGTGAGCCCCTTGAAAAGGTCTAGTAAAAAATAGATTTTAAAGCGCATAAAAAAGCCGCTCCTCGATATAATCGAGGAGCGGTTTTGCGCGTTATGGCGCTCCCTCTGGGAACATATTTGCCAGAACCTTCCCTTAGGGGAGATTGTCCTACAGCAGTGACAATACTACCTGTGGGGCCAGGTTGGCCTGCGAGAGTGCAGCGACTCCCGTCTGTTGCAATATCTGTAGCTTGACGATTTCGATTTGCTCTTTCGCAAAATCAGCGTCAAGAATACGACTCCGCGCAGATTCCTGGTTAACCATGTTGATATTCAGATTCTCTTCCTTGAAAGAAAGGGCAAGCTGATTATCACCAAGATTACCAAGAGTGCTCGCTATGGTATTAATGGCCGTATCAATCGCACTCAACGATGAGCCTGCAGAGGTTGCTGAGGTCACACTTAAAGATGTAGAACTCACGCCAAGAGTCCCTGTTGAAAGGGCTCCTACAGTTACTGAGAATGTATCCGAACTGGCTGAACCTACCTGGAAGCTGAATGCTCCTGAGGAGAATACAGTTACTCCGTTGAATGTTGAACTACTTACGATTGAGTTAATCTCAGTTGACAAGAAGTTCAGTTGATTATTGATAAGACCTCGCTCAAAGCTACTCAGGGAATCATTAGCTCCTTGGATAACTTTTTCCTTCATTGTCATCAAGATTTCCTGAATCGTAGAAAGCCCACCTTCAGCAACATTAAGCATGGATTTTGCATCCCCAATGTTTGCTAGAGCCTGAGCTTGACCTCGGATTCTTGATTCCAATTTCATAGCGATTGATAAACCAGCTGAGTCGTCCTCGGCACGGTTTATGCGTCTTCCAGTTGCGAGTCGCAGTTGACGCATGCCAAGATCTGCGTTAGATTTTTGCAACTCAAACAGCGATTGCATCGACTGGATGTTGGTGTTAACGCGTGTTAAATCTCCGAATGCCATGATCCTTCCTCCGTTTTGTGTTGGTTATTGGCTTAGGAGTGAATGAGTTCGGGATTGTGGTGCGAGCACAGCCCGAACTCGCTACTTTCGGCGGTCTTTCCGCCTGGCAGCACGCATCGGTCAGTAGCATGGTCGTATGCGTGCTGCCTTTTATTTTACTGTTTCCTTGAGTGTGGAAATTCTCTTATCAACCCCGTTACTGGAGTAGTGCGAGTATTCCCTGAGGAGCCACGTTTGCATTGACAAGCGCATTAAGCCCGGTCTGTTGCAGAATCTGCAACTTGGCAATTTCCATTTGCTCTTTCGCAAAATCTGCGTCTGCAATACGGCTTTTGGCTGACTCATTATGTATCATCTGGGTTGATATATTTTCTTCTCGGAATGACAGTGCAGTTTGTGCATTGCCTAATCCCGCCATCATACTGGCGATGGTTTGAATCGAAACATCTATGCCTCCTAATGAAGCGGTGGCTGATGCAGCCGAGGCGACGAGTAGGCTAGATGATGCTACTCCAAGCCCTTCGGCTGAAATCGATCCAACAGTTACTGCGTAGGTGTTATTGCTCGAAGGCCCTACCATGAACGTCAGTGGTTCTGCTGAGAAGATGCTCCGCCCGATGAAGAGAGAACTACTTATGATCGAGTTGATCTCTGTAGAAAGGCTGTTAAGTTGGGACTTTACTAAGACTCGTTCTTCACTGCTTAGTGTATCGTTCCCGCCTTGTAACACCTTTTCTTTCATCGTTCCGAGGATGTCAAGAATTGTATTCAAGGTTCCCTCGGCGACGGTGATCATGCTTTTTGCATCACCTATATTTGCGAGTGCCTGAGCCTGACCGCGTAAGCGCGACTCTAGCTTTTTCGAAATCGAATACCCTGCTGCGTCGTCTTCTGCTCGATTTAACCGGCTCCCGGTGGCGAGTCGTAATTGACGTACGCCTATATCCCGGTTCACACGGTAAAGACTTTTCAGGGCATCCAACGACTGGACGTTGGTATTAATTCGAGCAAGATCTCCAAATGCTCCCATAGTAATTTTTGGAATGGTTTAACATATTTGGTTCTGGCGTAGAGAATTTTAGCTCTGCATTGTGTATCGCCAAGAGGTTGGGAGACTTAAGTCTTTTCTTACAAAAATATTTAGCTACCTAGGAATTGCGTTATTATGCCTCGGAGTGAGGAGGGGATAACACCGCTTAAAAAGCGCCTAATACGGTTTGTAAGGGCAGCAGAGGGGGGATGGCGGGTCTATATAGTGGGCTAGATTGGAACGTGCTAAGATTACCAATTACTCAACAATAACGAGCATTAAGCAGAGCGTTGTGTTAAATAAGGCATTGTGCTTTTTAGAAAATGGATAAACCCAAATACGTCACGACCCGAGACTGGGTAGTGACGTATTTGGGTTTTATGCTGCTCAATATCAACGGATTGGTACTGACCGCTGGAAATGACTTTTATCGATGATCAAAGATTAAGATCGAGCGCTCCTGGCTCTGCGAGCTTCCTGGCTTCTTCAATCTCTCCTTCTTTTATGCACAAGGCAACGAGACGCCTGCGCAATAATTGATTGCGCGGAGCTTGTTCGTATACATGGCGATAGAGAGGAAGCGCCTGATTCGTCCAACCTCTCTGAACAAGAGTCTGCAGGATGGCGTCGGTAAAGTCCAGGGCTTTTGTTGAGACCAGTAAAGCGGCAGCTGCTCCAGCATCATCTGGTTTGTGGCGATACAATGCGAGGCGAAACCAGTCTTCCTGAAGCTCGCTAGGCATTGATTTCACGCCCTTAGGAAAAGCTTTTCCTAAATGTTCAGCTACCAGCTCCCAATCCTTGAGCCGCCAGGCACACGATGCTGCGCAGAGCTCTATGTCTCTGGCTTCAAGCGGTATATCCCATGCTGGTGTTTTAGGTAATTTTTTTAGCGAAAGAATCACTTCATAGGCTTGCTCAAATTCCTGTTGGGCCATGAGGATATCGATATATATTCGATTGGCCATCCACTGCTGAGGACGAACTTTGAGTGCTTTGAGTACCATCTTCAGGGCATTCGTACTCTTTCCTGCTTTCCACATAGCATCCGCAAGTGCCGCTTGCAGGGCTATGGTTTCCGTATCGTCAATAGGTTTTTTTTGACTCAATATCATTCGAATTGAGCGAATCCTGGGATCTGATTCTTTATTGTGTAAGGAAGACCAGATGGAATTTATTGAAGCCGGGAGCTTCTTCGTCTTCTCGAATGAAAGCGGAGGTAAACGATACGACTCCAGGTAAGATTTTTTTTCAATAAAAGGAATTGCATTCAACATAACAGTACCATCGGATAGATCTAATGCGTATCGTGCTCTCAATGGCACAACACGTGAAAGCCATGAAGTGAAAAAGGCATTCTGTATATCAGATAAAGTTTAGAAGTGTTAACTGAAGAACAGAGCTCGTAACTTGTAAAGAGGTTTGAAGGCTTGTTTGCGCTCGTTGAAACTCTAAGATCGTTTCTGCGAAATCAGTATCTTCGATTTCAGATTGCTGTTGGGCGATAATTACAGAGGCATCTGCGAGTTGATTCTCAGAAATTTCAAGCCTGTTTACTATTGAACCAATATGAGCTGCCTGATTGATAACGTGGTCCCTGGAATCTTGAATCTGAGATAAACTACTGCTCATCGCGTCTGCATCATTTGCCCTCAACGCGTTAATAAATGATTGAACGCTCTCAGAAATGGTAAAGTCTGTATTGCCGTCAAGGTCATTGTCTACGGACCATACCTGACTGCCACTCAGGTTAACTTCAATGGAGGAGTTTGGTCCAATCTGCCTGTAGATACTATCTGTATTTCCATAATAAACAACGCCCGCTCCATCGCTGGTTGGATCTGCGGCATCGATACTAAATGGCTTCACTGAAGTCCGAGTGCCGCTAAACACGTACTCGTTGTTGTTCTGAGAATTGAGTAACTCCAAGGCATTGTTTAAAAGCTGTTCCATCAACTGGGCCATCTCTTCTCGTTCATCATCATCCAGGGTTGAATTTGATGCCCGAACGCCTTCTTGATAAATCTCTGAAAAAACGTCGCTCAGTGAATCAAGATTGTTCTGAGCCGTACCCAGCCAGCTTCTAGCGGAAGTAATTGAGTCCTCAAAATGCTCAAATCGTTGCTGCAGAATGTCTAGCTGACGAGCTTGCTGAAAACCATTTGCGTCATCTGAAGGACGATTGATTCTCAATCCTGTTGTAAGTTGCTCCTGGGTTCTAGCAATATCGTTCAACCTGTTGGGCAACATATTTTCGAAGGCTGAACTAGATAGACTAGTTGCTCTAGAAATAGGATTAGAGTCCATAATAATTCTTTAGAGTAAATGAATAGATACCCCGCCTAACGCGAAGCACTATAAAGAGAGAATGGTGTCTAACATGATTTGTGCTGTGCTCAACACGCGTGCAGAAGCTGAAAATGATTGCTGATATTGGATTAGCTTGGACAACTCTTCGTTGATTGAAACGCCTGAGACACCCCGCTCAAGGGAGTCTAAGTAGGTTACAACAGCAGCATGCCCTTCAAACTGGCCAGTCACTGTTTCAAGCTGGGAGCCAACATCACTGACTATTGATATTGCAAAGTCCTCGATAGAATTGTCGTTAAGGGTTCCCTGCAGGGCCGTGCGTTCGTTTAGGATGGCTAATGCAATGTCGTTGTCCTCACTTGCTGTGGCATCGGAATTGTCTGATGCAGCAATAAATCGTGAGTCGGAAATATCGGTAGACAGCGCGATCGTATCAGCGGTGACGCCGGCCGGGTCAAAAAAGTTACGGCCCGTGTTACCATCTAGGCCATATCCAGTGCTATGTAATGCATTGATCCGGGAAACTATGGTTTGTGCAAGCGTATCGAGTTGTTGTTCTACTTCTGGGATGGTGGTATTGAGCGTTCTCAGGAGCGCTCCGATCCGTCCATCATCCCCTGCAGGCGCTGAATATGCTATCGTCGTATTCGCGTAATTCAATGTTGGAGGTATAACCGCGGAATCCAGTTCGAGTGCGTTTACTTCATTGCCTTGTACGACAAGCATACCCCTCACGTACACATTGTAAACCCCCAGGTCGTCTTGTTGTACCTGAACGGGTGCAAGTTCGGAAAGGTCTGTAATTAATAGATCGCGTTCGTCTTCGGCTGCAAAGTCCGGTGTGTTGCTGGCTCTCTGACCCTGAATGTGCTCATTTAGCTCAGCGAGTCGATTTATAATGGTGTTAAACTCTTCAACGGCACCTTCAAGATCGGGGACGGTCTGTGTTCTCAATTGATCTAGATCGCCAGAAATACGATTCAATGTATCCGTAAGCGATCCAGTGCGGTTGATCAAGGTTTGCCTGATTCCTAAATCCGAAGGGTCTGTTGATAATTCATTCCAGGCACCCCAAAAATCGCTCAATACATTGTTAAGCGAGCCCTCACTGTTAGAAGGAAATAAATTCTCTATCGCGCTAAGAAGCCGGGCTTCTTCATCCGCTGCTCCCAGCCCCGATCGGGCTTCCCATGCGGAGGAGGCGAGTAAACTGTCGTGGATGCGTGTAATAGAGTCAAGGGACACTCCGGTGCCGTTGCTGACACCCAGTGGGCTGGGGATAAACACACCAGGGCCATTTGATGACGTGGCACGGAGTTCGACACGCCGGCGCTTATATCCTTCTGTGCGTTCGTTGGCTATGTTCTGACCAACTACGTTTATGGCCGCAGTTGTGGTCTCAAAAGATCTCCGTGTCAGTTCTATTAATTGAAGAATACTCATATCAATGTAATTAAAAGTCAGGCTTGGAAGAAAGGAATTGTGCGAATGAGGAGCGGTTGGTGGACGAGACGTTAACCGACCTTATTTACCATCATTCGTTTGCTTGCAGAGAGCTTCTTGCTGCCTTCAGCCGTATAGATGAGGATAGGCGGATAGGACACAGCTCCTTGAATGGCCTCTATCATTTGATGCCCGAGATGTAAGGCATACTGTAGAGAGTATGCGAGCTCTTTACTGCTTTCCCGAATTGCCTGGGCGTTCAACGGAATTCGTTCAAAGAGTTGTTTTAAGGTGCTTGTTAACTCTTCATCGAATTCATTTTCTTTCAGCTTCTCAATGATCGCGTCAGTTGAAGTTGAACTCGTGTCCATATCCAAGAGGGTACTAAACAACTGGATATGGCTGTTTTTTTCATTTTGTAGTAATTGAAGCGCATTTACAATGCTGCTTGTTTCGGCCGTTAGCGTATCAAGAGCATCTCTTTCTTGAGCGCGTACTGCTGTAAGCTGTTCATCAATATGCTTCTTGAGAGCAATCATTTTTTGCTCTTGTTTAGTCAGATTGCCGATCAGAGCTTGTGTTAGCTCTTCTATCGTGTAAGATTCTTGGTCAACATTCATGGCCACATCGTGATTTGCTTTAGATAATCTTTTATTAGAATTGCAGATGCTACAGAGTTACTTATTTCTCGGCGCTATTCAACATCATAGCCTTTTGCAGCCCATTGCTTCAAAATATCTGACGATATATTAAAGGTGCCTCTTTCAACGAGGTGCTCTGAGAGAATATCTGTTAACGTATCTTGTTGCTGGTTTCCATATGATTTCATCCAGCCAGGGCCGTCTTCGCCGGCCAGGTTTGACTTAAACATTTGCTCAGTCATCACCTGCACGAATTGCTGTACAAGAACTTTCTCAAACTGTTTGGCCGCTTCCTGAGCATTTTTGATGGATCGGGTTTCGTTAAGTGGTGAACTCTGATTTCCTATCTGCATATCTGATTTGGAAATTCGAAATTCTTGGTTTAGTGCATCGGTTGGAATCATCAGACATTGTGTTTTAGAGAATGATCAAATCACCTTGTAAGGCGCCTGCACGGTCGATCGCTTGAAATATTCCGATAACATCTCTAGCAGTAAGGCCGAGGTCGTTAAGTGCTGCTGCGAGTTGGTTTACGTCAGCACTGGGACCTAGCACAATCGAACGAGTGCCATCCTCCTCTATGGATGCTGAGCCTGCAGCTCCTTGAACCGTTTGGCCATTAGAAAATGGATTTGGTTGCGAAACGAACGGATCTGTTTGTGTTGAGATAACGATACTGCCATAGGTCAGCAGTACTTCGTTTACTTTTACATTTCCACCGGCTACGATGATACCAGAGCGCTCGTTGATAACGACACGGGCAGGCACATCGATCGCTATAGTTAACTCCTCAAGGGAAGCGATGAGCGCTGGAGCACCCCCAGCATCGGCTGGAACCGTAACGTTGATGAGCCCTGCATGTTGAGGGGTTGCTGCATCTGGATACAGATTGTTAATCGCATCCGCAACACGTGCCGCGTTGGTGAAATCGGGTTCTTTCATCACAAGCCTGAGTGTATTAAGCCCGCTCAAGTCTAAGGGTATAGCATCGGAAACAACGCCGCCGTTTGGTATACGCCCTGTATTCGTATGGTTTATCTGTACGCTTGAACCATTACTTGAAGCAAGTACGGCACCCGTGGATACCGGTCCCTGAGCCATCGCGTGTAAGGTGCCCGATGTAGGCGAGATAAGAGGGGTTTGAATTAATACGCCTCCTGATAACGATCTCGCGTCTCCAATTGCTGATACAGTCACATCAATTGAACTGCCTGTACTTGTGAAAGGGTCAATGGTAGCAGTAACGAGAACGGCCGCAACATTTCTTGCCGTAAGAAAGGTTGGGTCTACCGAAATCCCAAATCGTTGCAGCAAATTGGTGATGCTGGTTATCGTATGCGGCGCTCCACGTTGTCCCCGAGCACGATCTCCAGTCCGATCAAGGCCAACAACGAGCCCATACCCTGTCAATTGAGTAGGCGAAGCCTGTTCGATGTGAATCACCTCTTTGAGCCGAGTGTCGACACTCGTTGCTGCCTGCGCCCACACTGATTGAGCACTCAGGCAAATTAGGCAGAATGCTAGGATGATACGTACAAATAAGTGCATAAAATAAGAAGGTTTATTTATTCAGAGCCAAAGACGATAGCTGCCCCGATCAACAACAGAGCAGCACCACCAGCTAAAGCACCGGGGCGTTTAATGGCGCTTTTAATATTGCTATCTCGCCGATAAACGATGTTAGCGTTAGCGAGCTTGAATGAAAGGACGGAGTTGTTACTCATGATATCGAACGGACGGACCATACCTCGCACGGTCATGATGTGATTATCTCCATTCACATTGAGATTCCGTTCTCCTTCAACCACAAGGTTACCAGATAACGAATCAATGGCTACCACAAGGGCTGTCATGTTTCCTTGCAACAAGTCGCGTTGAACAGATTCGTTTTGATTGCTGGCTTGATTATTAAATGTTGCATTAACACCAAAACTGCCCGATAAGGAAGGCCCGCCATCTAAAGACGCACCTCCGCTTAGGCCAGAGTTTGTTCTTCGTTCCCACCCACTTTCTCTTTGTGCAGCAGTTCTTTCTGCTAGTGTAATCGTGATAGCATCTCCTATTCGGAAAGCCCGTATGTCTGAAAAAAGCGATTGCTGGGCGAGGGCTGTATGATGTACTAACAGGCTCGTTAGGACAAGAGATGCCGTCAAAACAAGCGCTTTGAATCGTTGGTTGGTAAACATATTTATTTCAGTGTTTCTACCCAAGTAGCTGTTTGAGGTGCAGTTATTCGGGCTTTATAGGTGTGCTGCGTATCAGGAGAGAATAGTTTGATAATGTCTCCATTGAAGCCTCTATTCCGTGATTTGCAGGCAAGCTCTAAAGAAATGCCATTACGATTATAGTGCATGATTACTTGTTGCCCCGTGTCAATATCGTACGCATTTCGTAAATCGTTCTCTTTAAGGATTTTCTTTTCTGAGATATACCTGTTTGAGTAGATTTCACCCTGCTTTGCTAATTGCCT
>JAHQVL010000165.1 GCA_019634345.1 Rhodothermaceae bacterium | reverse complement strand
GGATTTCTCTCCTTCTCTTTTGATACGCTGTCCGTATACCACATCAAACCCTTCCCGCCATTTACTCACCATCTCGTCAACGACCTCAAGAGGATCTTGCAAATCAGCGTCGAGAATCACAGCGGCATCCGTCTTCACTAATGAAATCCCGGCAGTAATAGCTAACTGGTGGCCAAAATTCCGAGAAAACTGTAGCAGAACGACCCCATTATCACCCGAAGCGAGGTCCTTGATGAGTTCTACTGATCGATCCTTGCTCCCATCATCTACAAATATGACTTGTTCAACGTAAGGGTTCTTTTCACGAAATCGCTGAACCTCTTCCATTAATTGAGGCAGCACCTCCTCTTCATTGTAAACAGGAAACACGAGGGCTAGACTGTGCCTGGCGTGAGCGTCGTTCTCCTTCAACACGTGTAATGAGATTGGTTGATACGGTCTACTATTCCGTTGGTCTCTCTAACCGGGGTTGTTGTAGAACCAATCGAGCGGCTATACGGTGGGAAAAACCAAGATCTGAAGATACGCCAGCGAAATCTCCAAAACCATAGTCAATAGAAATCTGGTTGAGCTTAATCCCAGCTCCGACAGTCGGCGTTACATCAAGGCCCAGATCATCAGAGACCAGAACCCTACTGATTCCACCTCGCAAGGCAACAACATCTCTGAACACATACTCCACACCTAAACGAGGATGATACGAAATATCACCTGTATTTAAGACGAAGGCTTGCTGTCCATCAAACGCGATGTCCATATCGAAGGCAAGGGTTAGCCCGCTTTGCTCAAAAGGGATGAAATAACCAGCTCCAAGTCGCGCGACGGGCAATACGAGGAATGTGCCTCCATCCGGGATTTCCTGATTAAAATCCTCTAATGCAGCCAATTCTCCCTGGTTCGTACTCCACGTTTGCAACATCGTAGAAAGGTCCTGAATATTGGCCCCCAGGATTAAGCGCTCAGACATATACTGGATCCCTGCGTCGAAACTGTATCCCCAGGCATCGGCAAAGTCTCCAATGGTTCTCCGAATCAACTTCCCCGTCACACCAATCGATAACTTGTCAGACAAGGACCTGGCGTAACTAAGCATAAACGCATAATCAGCGGCAGAGAACCGTTCGATAAAATTCTCAGGATTGGGCTTAGGCTGATTGCGCTCCACATCCCACGCATTTAGTGTATTTGGGATATCGTCAACCCCACTCCGAATAATCGTCAATCCGACGGTGGACGTCTTGCTGATGGGCATTGCGGCCCCAGCATAATCAAAAGAAATGATACCCGCGAATCGCTCGGCATGCATATAAGCGATCTGGGGATAACGAAGCCCTGCAAGGCCCGCAGGATTCCAGTACCCGGCACTCAAGTCACGAACGATTCCAACATGAGTCCCTCCCATTCCCAATGCACGACCACCGACACCACCAGAGAGAAAGTCAGCTCCATATTTGGCTACTTTCTGCCCATGCAGAGATCCTGGAGTCATAAAAGCGAGCAAGCCGGCCAACAAAAGACATAGGCTACATGAAAACACAGTACGCATAGCGTGTGGCATGATCCTCAAGCGAGCTTTAGTAAGCATGAAGTCGAAAAAAATAGTGAACGAGTGAGTAGCAGTAGTAACGATTCGCCAAATAGAATGTGGATAAGTAGCTAAATTGCGGATAGATAGCGTGTTCGACTTCTTTAGATAGCAAGTCGTACCAATCTGGCTCGCTTGCGTTCCCCTCGCAATTCGTTTGGACTTTCGAAATTTGGGTTGCTTGTTTGCGGTTTAGCCTTAAATTCCAGCATTCTCAACGAACCAAACGCAAGTCGAATCCATGATATCCTTAAAGCCGAACCAGGAAAAGCAGATTCTGAAGGGATATCCCTGGGTCTTTGCCAATCAAATCCGCACTATTGAAGGAAATCCTAAACGCGGAGATATCGTCCCGTTATTCACACATTCAAAATGCCCTCTCGGACAAGGGTTCTATCACGATACCTCTCAAATTGCCTTACGGCTCATCACATTCGATACATCACTCACCATAAACGAGGCGTTCTTCCGGGACAGATTGCAACGAGCCCATGGGCTGCGTTCGTCCATTTATGGATCTGAGACCCACTACCGATTGCTTTTCAGCGAAAGTGATGGATTCCCAGGCACCATCGTAGACCGATACGATGATGTGCTGACCTGGACGTGCTTAAGTTATGGCATGGAGCTTTGGAGGGACAACATCCTTGATCTACTTGAGGACCTCTACAAGCCGAGAGCCATTGTAGAAAGAAACGACTCCTGGCTTCGTGGCAAAGATGATCTTCCAACGGCAAAAGGCATCCTACGTGGATCTGAACCGGGCAGTGTAATCCTCCGCGAAAATAACGTTGAGTTTACAATAGATCCATTAAACGGCCCCAAAACAGGCTTTTTCATGGACCAGCGCGAGCATCGTGCATTTACGGCGTCCCTGGCAAAAGGAAAACGCGTCCTGGATGTGTGTTGTGCGGACGGGGGCTTCGGTTTACAGGCCGCTCATCAAGGAGCAGCTTCTGTTCATTTCATTGACAGCTCATCACCGGCCCTGGAAAGGGTCGCCCACAATGCCCAACGCAATGGGCTTCAGGACAGCATCGTTTTAGATGAGGCCGATGCATTAGAACGCCTTGGTGAGTTGGTAAAGGCTGGTGAACAATACGATCTAGTCATTCTCGACCCTCCCGCATTTGCCAAGAGCCGGCGCCATATTGAAACAGCTACGCGGGCCTACCAAAGGTTGAATATTAGCGGCATGCAGCTCCTATCCAAGGAAGGCATACTTGCCACTTCATCATGTTCACAGGCGATCAAAGAAGCAGATTTTCTAAAGACACTCCGGTACGCGGCGAAAAAATCCAACACTTCACTTAATACGTTATACCGCGGCTACCAACCCCCTGATCATCCTGTGCTTGACAGCATGCCTGAGACCCACTACTTAAAGTTTTTCCTTTTTCAAAAAAGATGGCAGTAATTTCGACTAAAGTTTGAGAATGCTCTCACCGATATAATTCCTATATCAACGAATCCAGGAACGCACCGTGAGCGCATTTTCATTTCAAGAATTAGAAGGTGAAATCATTAAAGGAACTCCGGATTTCAAGCTTCTGGAAGCAGCCCTAAATCGATTCAAAGATGCAAAATCTGTAATGAAAGGGCATAATGTTGATATTTTGGAATTCCCATATGCAACCTCGACCACCGCACGCCCGAGCAAGGATAATATATTTATCCGATACTACGAGGAAGAGGGCAAATACGAGATCAAGGTCTTTCATTTTGGGCATTACAATGCACGCACTGTAATTGGGCACTTTTTCCTCAAAGAGCCTAAGCCAGAAACCAGCTACGAAATGACCGTAAGTTAGACACATAAACACCTCCAATTCCTCACTCTTTTTCTCTCTCTCCAGGTTATACTTCTGTGCCCCATACACAATGACCTCGCAATAAACCCTGTACGTGCCGAGCTATCGTCCATCCACTCCACTAGGGGAAATCACACCCCATACCCTACCCTTATCTCTCAATCCCGATCCGCCAAGGGATTTTGTACCCCGTGAGCCCGAACTCTCAAGGCTTTTAGAGTGGATCAGGTCATCTGGTGAGAACCCTCAGCCCGTCTGCATTTTGTCAGGTGCGCCAGGTATGGGAAAGAGTGTACTTGCAAAGCAGTTTGCAGAACATGGAGATGTACTACACGAATTTGGACGCCTTATCTTCTTTGTGCAGGCTGGCATTAATCCTACAGATCTACCCGATCAAATAAACGAAATTGGCTTCGACTGCTCGGAATCGTGGGTCTACGAAATCGACCAGCAAAGAGCTATTCAGCGCCTTTACCAGCATTTCAACACGCAAAACATCCTGATTATTGTCGATGATGTGCGCTCTGTAGAGCAGGCTCTCCAATTTTGCTCGGACAGCGAAAGGATTAAGGTATTAGTCATCACACGAAACACGCGTATTTCAAGGGCACTTGATGCTCCTGAAGTAGTGGTAGAAGAACTCACCGAACAGCAAGCCGAGCAAGCGTGCCAGTATTACGACACGTCTCTTCCAAGCCTCCTGTGCAAACAGCGTGTTACCAGAATCCCTCTTATCCTGCATCTCGCACATTTATGCCTGGCACGAGGCCTTCGCATTCCGAAACCAGATGAAGAACTGACGTTTGATGAGATGCTCTTCGAGTTGTGGAGCTTGCTCTTGAATTATTATTCAGTGCCCTACCAGGCCTTGATTCATCTACTTGGGATCTTCCCAGCTCTAACACCTCTCTCCTATCCTGTTATTTCCAAGTTATGGTCCAAGGCACATTCAGATCTCAACGAATTGGGAATTGACGGGCTTTTTGATGAGCTGAAGCTGCTTCGCATTCTTTCCCACAGGACCCACTCTAATACAGCGTCTATCTCAGACCTTTTTCAACAGTTCGTTGATCAAGGACTCGACCTAGACCTCCCTGCTCTTCATAAATCCCTCTTGGAGTTATATCCACCAGAAGCCATTTTCACGGAAGACACCAATTATGATGAATACATATACCGTTTTTTGCCCTTCCACCTTTTAGGCGCGAATCAATCGGATACCCTGTTCAACATACTCCTGAGCGTACAGTGGATCAGTACTAAAATCCAAAAAACAGATGTTAACGCGCTGCAGCTCGACTATTTGTACGGCAGGTCCGATATTACCATTCGGCTCGTAGATGAAGCCATTCGCCTGGCAGCCTCTATTCTAGAAGTCGACAATTCTCAGATCATTTCGCAACTGATTGGCCGGCTCCAAAACATTGACATTAACGCAGTGAGTGACCTGGTAGATGCGCTCCGCAGCTATCGATCCACAGAGTCTATCTGGCTAGATCCGTGGCACGTTGACCTGAAAGCTCCGTCAAGCACCCTTATGCTGACCCTCGAAGGGCACCTCACAGAAGTCATGGGTGTGGACGTGGACGCAAAGAAGCAACGAGCCATCTCCGTATCGAGAGATCACTCCGTTTTTGTGTGGGATTTAGAGAGCAAAGAAATCATTCACAAGCTTACCTCCTATCCAGAGGCTGCAGAAAAAGTGATCCTGTTTAGCCAAGGGAAACAAGCGATCACTGTAGCCGGAACTACAATCACGCATTGGGATGTGCAAAAGGGAAAACAAATCCGCCAGCACCTCTTCCATCGAACACCCGTCATCTCGATCTACCTATTTCCGAATGAAAGCAACGTGATGTCCGCCGATGAAGCGGGCAACATATTCTTTTGGAAGTTGAACACAGGCGAGGTTCAAGGTAATCTAAAGCCCGGCCAGGAGGCACCATGGGCGATTGCATCCATGAATCACGAGCCTATTGCATTTACAGCAGGCAATGATGAAACCATCCAGGCCTGGGACCTCAATACAGGTAAATTAAGGTATTCATTAACAGGCCATGAGGACTGGGTTTGGGCACTCTGCGTCACCAAAGACGACAAGTATTTATTAAGCGCTTCAGAGGACCATACCATAATCGTATGGGACCTGGCTGCTGCTAAAGTTGTGCGTGTCTTAAAAGGGCATAAAGCAGGGGTACGGTTTTTATCCCTCACCGAAGATAATAATCTCGTTTTGTCGGCCGATGCAGAACAATCCATTATTTTGTGGGACCTGCGGAGTGGAAAAATTCTTCGTTCCTTCTCTGGCCTAACAAATTGGATACACGACTTTGAAGCCATGCCGTCTGGAGAAGCGGCCTTCCTTGCTACAGACGAACCCGAAATAAAACTGTGGAGCATGCGGGAAGGGATGCTCCACGATCACAATGCGCAGTCCCATGACAAAGGGATTCGGGCCCTACGGCTCGCTCCCGGAGATATTCAACTAATCTCTGCTTCCGACGACGCAACCATCCGTAAATGGCACTCCAACACAGCCAAGCTCATCGATAGTTACACAGGGCATACCGACTGGATTTCATCCATCTGCTTATCAAGAGGAGGGTCGAAGTTAATCTCAGCCTCCTTCGACAGGACGCTCAGAATTTGGGACCTTGAAACGGGAGACTGTACGCGCATCTTAGAAGGGCACATGGACTGGGTATGGTGCGCTGCAGTATCTGACAACAATCGATTTATTGCGTCTGGGTCCGAAGACCGTACTGTAATCACCTGGGATTTGCAAAACGGAGCGATCAATCATGTTTTCACGGCTCATGATGATGCAGTAACAACAGTACTTATCTCAGCCGATAGCCGCCACATCGTATCCTCCTCCCTGGATCAAACCTTGTGTGTTTGGGATGAGCAAAATGGCTCCCTTAAGCATGTTCTAGAAGGACATACAGACACCATACGAAGTGTAGCTCTTTCCATCATGGGCGATCGGTTAGTATCGGGGTCAGACGATGCAACGATACGTATTTGGAATTTTGTATTGGGGATGGAAGACGAATGTTTTACCAACCCAGGTGGCTCTGTCCAGAAGGTCTATTTTCTTCCTAACGGATACCACCTCCTTTCAATTTCGGAGGATCACGTTTTACGCGTATGGGACCTCGTGTTATCAAAACCGGTGTATACGCTCAAAGCGCATTCTGATGAAATCAGTCACCTTGCGGTATCTAAAAGCGGGCGATGGGCCGCAACTACAGGTTCAGATAGAAAACTCTGTCTTTGGGACCTGGAAAATGGGCATCTCATCGACTCTTATTATGCAGATTTCCCCATGACGTATTGCATCTTCAGTACAGACGGGCAACAGTTGATCGGAGCAGATGCCGGAGGCGGCCTGCATTTCATGCACGTCCGTGGCAACAGGTACTAAATACAATCAAATACATCCTGAAGGTTTATTTGGTTGTATTTAGTCCGCTTTTCGTTTTAATTTTGCCGCAAAGGCACCGTCTATCTTGTGAACGTGAGGCACTGTAGTTAAGTATCCATCGGGCGACACCATGCCTTTACCAAACGATGCCGGCTCGATTTCATATTGGGGGTTTTTCTCGAGGAAGAATTCTATTTGCTCTTCGTTTTCTTCTGGCGCAATGGTACACGTACTGTATACCAGATATCCTCCGGGCTTTATCCAATGTGCAGCAGCAGAAAGTAAATCACGTTGAATGTTGACAATCGTCTTCAGGTCCTCAGCTGTTCTTCTCCATCGCAAGTCTGCGCGTTTTGATAAGACCCCCAGGCCTGTGCAGGGCACATCAAGCAATAAACGATCAACCTTCGTTTTAATCTGCGCCGTCCGCACATCCAAGGGTGCAAGTGAAACCCAATCCGCGTTGTAGGCTTGCTGGACTCGTCGTAGTTTATTTAAGCGCTCCTCCTGCACATCCAGTGCGAGTAATTCTCCGGTGTTATCCATCAAAGAAGCACAATACAATGTTTTCCCACCAGGAGCGGCACAGGCATCTACAACAAACTCTCCAGGCTGAGGGTCGAGCAAGTGGACAACCAGTCCAGCACTTTCATCCTGCACAGCGCAGAGTCCTTTCGTTAAATACCCTCCACGCAAAAGGGGCTGCAATTGAGGGACCCGGACAAAGTCTTTCAAATAGAGTCCATCCTCCCATTCCATACCGTCCTTATCCAGGGTATTCTTGAAATGATCTATCGTGATCTTAGACGTATTAATGCGAACTGAATAGACCGGGCGCGAATTATTCCATTCCAGTAATTTCTGGACATCATCGCCATACCTATCGATCCATCGCTTTACGAGCCAATCAGGATGGGAGTATGTAACCCCCATTCGCTCAATTTCATCCAACCCAGAAGGATCGGGCAATGAGTCCCGGTTTCTATCCACGGTTCGCAGTATACCATTGGCCAGCTTCCCAGCCCCTGCACGGACTTCTTTCTTTGCAAGCTCCACAGCCTCGTTGATAGCAGCGTGAGCCGGGGTTCGCAGCATCAACAGGTCATATACACCAAGCCGCAAGATCCATAACAGCTTGGTCTCTATCTTCTTTAAATCGCCGCTGTAATAATGATCTATTACAAAATCGAGCCAGCGCCTCTGGCGCATAATGCCCTGGATATATTCCTTCACCAAACGGTGATCCCGTTGGGCACGAATGGGAAGGGTTTCATCTGAATAGAAAGAGCGCGATGCTCGATCGAGTTGCAGGAGCTGATTAACAGCAATTAGGCGAGGGGATGGTTCCTCCTTTATGTTCTCTTTTGATTTCAATAATAAACCCTTTTTGTCTATCGGTATCCTTCAGCTTGAAGCATAAACAGTTCTGCGTAGCGGCCGTTTAATTCGAGTAACGCCTCATGAGATCCCTCTTCAATCAACACCCCATTCTCTAGTACCAGTATCCGGTGCGCCATCCGCACTGTTGAAAAGCGGTGAGAGATAAGCACAGCCATTTTCCCGCGAGTTAAATCCACAAACCGCTGAAAGACTTCATACTCCGCTCTGGCATCCAAAGCGGCGGTAGGCTCGTCAAGAATCAAGAGCTCTGCATTTCTCATATACGCCCTACCTAAAGCAACTTTCTGCCATTGCCCACCAGACAATTCGGTCCCATTCGAAAACCGTTTTCCCAACACCTGCTCAAATTGGTCGGGTAAACGTTCAATAACAGGGCGAGCAAGGCTCAAATCGGCCGACTCTACAATCCGCTCCCTGTCGTCTCTTTCGGCGATCCTACCTACCGCGATATTATCAGAGGCGGATAAAGCGTATCGAACATAATCTTGAAATATGACACCGACCTTGTTTCTTAATCCTTCTATATCGTACAGCTTCAAGTCTTTGCCATCTAGATAGATTATACCTTCGTCGGGATCGTACAAGCGCGCCAGTAACTTGACAAGCGTTGTTTTTCCGGCTCCGTTTTCACCAACGAGCGCAATAATTTCATTGGTGTTTAACGTGAAGGAAAGATTTCTGAGGGCCCACTGTTCAGAACCCGGATACCTGAAACCGACATTTTCAAAACGGAACCCTTCCTTGATCGGCGACGGCACAGGAAGGGAATTAGAGGTCGGTAAAATTCGGGCTTGTATATCAAAAAAATCGAAAAGGTCTTTTAAATATAACGCCCGTTCTGCAATACGAGTGAATCCTGTCAGGAATGCTTCGAGCAATCCCCTAAGCCTGCTAAAAGAGCCGGCAAGAAACGTGAGGTCACCGATACTAAACTGCCCTTGTACAGTCCTCCAGACGATAATCACATAAGCGATGTAATAGCCAAGGCTCCCTACTATCGCCAGTGCTCCTCCCCAACTTGCGCGTTTAATGGAAAGATTTCGGTTGGCCAGATAATACTCATCGGCCAATTCACCATACCGATTGGACAAAAACCGGGACAACCCAAATATTTTAACCTCTTTGGCAGTGACATCACTGGCGCCAACATACCGGAGGTAATCAAGCTCACGCCGTTCTTCTGTCCAGTTCCGTATAAGAGAATAACTTCGTGCATTGAAGTGTGCTTCTCCCAAAAAAGCAGGAATCAGAGCCACTGCAAGCAATAAAATCAACCAAGGAGCCATGACGATCAGCCCGGCAGCAAGAAAGGTTATAGTCACCACATCTTGTAGCTGTTTAAAAACCATACTCATGAGCGCATGCCGCGAGTAGGTTTGCTGCCTGGCTCGCTCCAGTTTATCGTAGAACTCGGCGTCTTCGAAGTGGATTAGATCGAGCGTTGCTGCATGTTGGATAAGCTTGACGGATATGTCGTTCGTGAACTTATCCCCCAATAATGCATCGAGTAGGGTTACCGCTCGCCCAAGTACATCAGACAAGACAGCAAGGCCTAACTCAATTGCGATGAGGGTCCAAATGGTTTGCAACTCAGAAGATTCAACACCCCCTAGATTAACAAGCCTGACCACCTCGTCAATGATCAGTTTGCCAACATAAAGTAAGGCCAAAGGCAAGCCGGCTCTCACCAATCGCAACAGCAAATTGGCGATTGCCATAGATGGACTTGCGGCCCAGATCATCTTTAGGAAGGGTGGGATATACCGAAGCGCCTCGAAGCGCTCTTTTGTGCTTAGCTTTTCTTCCTTTTTTTCAAAACGTGCTCCCGATCCAGCCTTTTGCTGTTTCTTTTCTTTTTGCTTTCCGTTAGATGCCAATCAGGTATTCGATTAGTGGGTAGGACTATTTTAATAGGATACGATTACCCGTACGTACGGATTCACGGGCGGCATCCAGAATGCGCGTTACGGTGATATTATTCTCCAGCGAAGACAAATCATGGGGTTCGACCTCTAGCTCTCCCCTAACTACCGCTTTCAAATAGGAATACGCGTCTTTTTCAGCACCTTCAAGGGGCAGCGCATTATATTGCTTTTGCACCACGTCACGAACCATAAACTGTACAAGATCCCGATTTAGCGCAAACGCATACCCCAGATCACCATATACCTCCATGTCTTTTCTATGCCATGGCCAGTTCCAAGATGCTTGAATGATCCCTTGCGTATTTTCGTATTCCACTATGATCGTGGTTTCGTCGTCTACCTCTTTATATACCGGATCCGTCTTTAATTGCTGGGATGTAGCAGTTACGGCGATGGGTGATTCTCCTTCCAATAACCATGTCATCAAATTAGCACCGTAACACCCGAAATCGGTTAGTGCCCCTCCCCCATTTAAGACAGGATCCGTGAGCCAATCTAAAAACTCCTCATCGACGCCAATCTCCTTCGGCCCCCAGTGCCCGTCGTGAACGACGATTTTTCTGAGCGTTCCAAACACGTCTTCCTCCACGGCAGATGCATAGACATCTGCATTACTCGCATACCACGTTGTTTCATAGTTCACCAACACATGTATGTTGCCTTGCTCTGCAGCGCGCTTCATGGCCTCTGCATGCTCCATATTGACAGCAAGAGGCTTTTCCATCATTGCGTGTATTCCCCGCTTTGCAGCCTTTTCAACGATCTTAGTGTGATCAAATGTATTAGAAAAAATAGCGATTGCCTCTGGTTTTTTCTCATCCAAAAACACCTCAAGATCTGTGTACCTGAGTGGACCAGGTACACCATATCGATCACTGTATGATTGCAGTAATTTCTCATCAGGTTCTACAAGCCCCAACAACTCAATATCTTCTCGTTCTATGGCTTCCCGCAAAAATCCGTGGACGTGCCCATGCACAACCCCAATAATGCCAATGCGTAAGGGTTCAGACTCCCTTTCCTGGCCAAATACATTCATATGATTTGTTAGTAACAGACACAGAAAAACCAAAATGATTTTACTCATCACAGAGAACTCGTATTTATGCTATTTAGTGGGACCCTTCCGGGCAAAACTCAACATAGGGTGAGAGTTGCCACTACAACTCTTTTACCTATATCACGCGTCTGCATATTTTGAGACGAAAGTAATATAGTATTTATTTGCTCCATCTATACATTGTAATTCTTCTGATACGATCTTACTATAGTAAGTCATCACTTATTTCAAGTATCCCCCATCCCCCCCAAAGCCATTCTGATGAATATGAGCCATTCAGATTTGAGCCCTAGTCGTAGGAAAGAAATTCTGAGAGATGAAGGGAGGCTAAAAGCCTTAACGCTAACAGGGCTGATGGATTCACCACCGGACGACGACTTCGACCGCCTGGCAAGGTTGACGGGCAACTTGTTAGACGCTCCCGTTGTCATGGTCACTTTAGTTGCAGGAGATCGGCATTATTACAAAAGTATGATTGGGCTTACCCCTGAACCACCCCGCTGCTCACTGGACCCCTTCCAATCTTTTTGCCAGAACGCTGTTATTCTGAACAACATGGTCGTGATAAACGACATCCATAAAGACGAGATCTATGCGGAAGAAGAGCGGGACAACCCTATCAACCTGGTTGCGTATCTGGGCACCCCACTAAGGACGCCCGACAACAAAGCGATCGGTTCGCTTTGCGCCATCGAACACCAGCCACGTACCTGGACCGAAGAGGACAAGAAGCTCATCTCAGAAATGGGCGAGCTGGTCATGAAAGAAATTGCATTATGGTTTTATGCAAATCAGAATCGATCTATTGAAAAAGCCTTATCGGACCGCACCGATGAATTAGCAATCTCCCAACAACGCCTCAACCTTGCCTTTGAGGCCATTAACATAGGCCTTTTTGAATGGGACATGCAGCAGGATGTCGTCAATATGTCTGCTGAATTGTTATCCCAGATTGGAGAAAAACCATCCGACGAATGGACGCAATCTGAAGCCTTCTTTTTAAGAATCCATCCCGACGATGCCGAAGGACTCAAGATGGCTATGAACGCCTATCTCGCAAAGCAAACCCCCAATTTCGACGTAAGCTTTCGATTGCGCCACCAGGATGATTCATACCGCTGGATTTTATCAAGAGGAAAAGCAACATGGGACGAGCAAGGCAAACCCATTCGTATGCTAGGAATACACGTTGACATAACAGAACAGCAAAATGCGATCGAACTCAAACAACAACGAGATACCCTGGCACGCCTGGTTGAAATAAAAACGCAAGCAATTCGACAGGCCAACGAAGAGCTCGAAAAGAAGAATCAAGAGTTACTTCGCGCCAATAAAGTAAAAGATGAGTTCCTGGCTACCATGAGCCATGAGATACGCACTCCGATGAACGGTGTGATAGGGTTCACAAGCTTATTGCTCGACACAAATCTCAATTACGAACAACGGGACTATGTAGACACGATCAGAGCAAGTGGAGATGCGCTATTGGCCATCATAAACGACGTACTTGATTACTCTAAGATTGAATCTGGTGCCATTGAACTCGAAGAGCACACCTTTATCCTCCACCAATGTATTGAAGAAGCATTAGACACTATCACGCTGAAAGCCTATAAGAAAGGGATTGAACTTATCCCCATTGTAGACCTTTGTCTTCCGAATACCGTAAACGGGGATGCACGTCGACTACGACAAATTCTTGTCAATCTACTCGGCAATGCGGTTAAGTTTACAGAGAAAGGGCAAATAATCATCAAGGCCTTCACTAAAAATGCGGGCCTCAAGCGCGGAGACAAATTCCAACTCCACGTATCCGTTCAAGATACGGGAATCGGCATACCACAAAACAAGTTCGAGAAAATATTCGAATCCTTCTCGCAGGCAGATGCCTCAACGGCACGTCGATACGGAGGCACTGGGCTGGGACTGAGTATTTCTCAAGCATTATGTAACTTAATGGGAGGAAAGATCTGGCTTGAAAGTGAAGAAAACATCGGATCTACGTTTCACTTCACTGTCATGCTTGAATCAGCCGACAGTAAAGCAGATCCCAACTCGAATGGTACAAGCTTTTTACAAGAAAAAAGGCTCCTTATTTCCTCAGTCTCAGAACCACAGCAACATCTGCTCAAAAACCAATGTGTACTTCGAAAGATACAATCCCATTTTGTATCCTCGAATAAAGAGCTTAATTACTTGTTGAAGGAAAAAAAGGGGTGCTATGATGCACTTCTTATAGACCCTGATTACTCCGATATATCTGAAGCGGCCCTTGCTGGAGTGCTCAAAGAGTGGAATTACTTCGCACCAATTATCCTCATGAGCAACCTTGGCTCAACCTATAACTCTGACGCATTTACCCCCACCGCTGTTATTCATAAGCCAATCAAACGCTTTAATCTGTATAGTGTCCTTGAGGAATCTATCCGTAAAAAGCCAAACACAGCCTCTACGCAAGACTGCAATCCTCCTGAGTTTACTGAAAGCATCAAAACAAATACTCGTATCCTGGTTGCCGAAGATAATATCATTAACCAAAAACTGATTGGGCGTTACTTAAAATTACTGGGCTACCATGGAGACATCGTCGATAATGGAGTCAAAGCCATCGAGGTACTTTCAGAAAAGGAATACGACATTCTTTTGCTGGATGTAAATATGCCCGTGATGGACGGGCTTGAAACTACACGGATCCTAAGATCGCGCGAGGGCCTTCCTAACAACATCCATATCATCGGAATCACTGCAGGCCTGGAAATTAAAGAACGAAACCGATGCATTAACGCTGGGATGAATGATTTTCTAGGCAAACCCATGACAATCAATGAGCTTGAGGAAACCCTCTCAAGAGCACTGCATCGATTGTTAGCAGGCAATTAAAGTTGCCATTACAGATTTATTTTCAAGGAATTGTGTCATATCTTTAAGCATTTCCTTAATCTCCCGACCCACCCCATTTCACACCTAATTATCAGCCTCCTATGTGTTTTAAAAAAACGCTGTGGGTGGGAGTCGTTGTGCTCTTACTCGCGCCTCATTCATCTCTTTTCACTCTAGCGCAATCCAACAATACAACAGCACAGATCGAAATGACGTGCTTTCCGCCTCCGCCGCAACCAGGCGACGAGCCAGGCACCGGAAGCCCGCCACCTTGTGTTCTCCCTGTAGGAATTGGGGATGAGTTTATCTCACCATCTCCTTCAGGTACCTTAAACCTAAAAGTAAATAACAATACCAACACGGCCGTTTTCAACATAAGACTAGAGGGACTTTCGCCAGACTTAGTTCTGACTGCCTGGACCTCTTATTTTTTCCCTGGGGGTCCTGCACCCCACCCTATATTTGAGCCACTTGGAGAAGGATTGCCTGCAATCGCTGGGGTTTCAGCTCCGCTAGCTCCTACTTATGCAGGGTTCACTGAAGGCCTGGGTCCCGAGCCCAATCAGTTTGAAATTACTCGTAGCGGCAATGCAAAGCTCAGCGTTGAGCTAGACTACAACCCTCTTCTGGCTGGCCAAGGGCCTCTAAGAAATGAACTAGTAAACACTACTCAGGCTGGCGCTCCTGTTGGGAGTGAAGCAGAGCAACCCTTGTGTTGTCCTGATGGCATACCAGCACCTTCTCTTCAAGCCGTTGGCAGTTCGTTTATCAGAAGTTTTGATCTCGATACCGGATTCCAAAACCTGGATGAAGATGGCAGGCCTGTATTAATACGAAGTCCTCTGCCCGTGGCATTCATCGCCCTTGTTGTTCATGTCGACAAAACGACACATGGAATTAATCCAGGCATTCCAATATTACCGATACCGGGGCTTTCTGTAACCACTGGAGATCATTTTCTACTGGGCATTTTTGATCTGAGAGAGTACCATGTAGAACATTCTGCTTCATCTGCTTCCCTAACTCCGAGCAATGATCAAGCATTCCAGCTTGAAGGGGTCTATCCAAATCCCTTTAATCCATCTACAAGCTTTCAGCTAACCGTTCAGAAATCCCAGTGGGTCCGGATCGACGTGTATGATATTTCGGGCCGGCTTGTGCGCCGTCTATTTAACGAAACGCTAGAGGAAAACCAGCCAAAGCTCTTTGCTTTCAGTGCTGAAAACCTGGCTAGTGGAAGATATTTATTACAAATCAATGGCGAGCACTTTTCATCCACCCGCCCTCTGATCTTATCTAAATAATTGGACTACTCGATTCCTGAGACAGTTGACACACGTTCATCTGTCTCAGGACACGTCCTTTTATACCACATCTGTCATAAAAACCTCTCGGACCACCTCAGTCAAAAGCACCATATTCGGCACAGAATTAGCACTACATCAACCGTGCTAATTTACCTACACGCCCCTCTTGCCCCCATTTCTATCTAACACCATTAACTACCCTTACGATCACATTATGACTAATTGTCAACTAGATGAAGAAGTACGTGCTTTAACCGACCGAACAATAATGGATAAAGGCGGCAACAAACGGTATGTGTTATCGGGCTACAAAGGCCAGATAGCTGGCTGGGGACAAGGATCTATCGATGTGCTATGGAGAATTCCAAAGGCATTTGGTGGTTTCTATGAAGTATTAGAAGTGCGCGTAAAAGAAAAGGATCTGCGACTTCCACAGGCTTAAGAAGGAGTCGGATCTTGCTGAGGCGAAAATAAAAAACGCGACAAATCGTGCGACTCTTTTACCATTTTCCGAAATGCGCGTGCTTCATCTAGAAGTAATTGAAGCTTCTCTTTTTCCATCACATCGGCTTTTGTTGGTCGATGCGTAATCTCGACGCTTCCCGCTGAATTTACCTCAGCGATGAGCCCTACAGTTGGCAATAACGCCAGGCCAACCTGTATGGTGGCTGGTGTATGACTCATCGCTGCCGCAAGCCGGCTTAATTCTGTACTTCCTTTGTACTCGGTCAACGTATACTTGATGACCCCCATAAATCGTTTCACAAATGAAGCGGTATCATCAAGACCGGGGTCCAATCCGAACACATAGACCTGTTCCGGTCGTACTTTGTTTAGAACAGCTGAGAACACCTCTTGGGCAGCAGGAAGGGTCCATAGTGCTAACGAAGATGCGGGTTTAAGATCTTCTCGCGAAAGAGCGAACGAAGGGATACCTGGGCCTTCTCCCCAAACCTGAAGACCTGGCTCTGAACTCACCAATTCTTCCAGGACACGTTCGGGGGCGTCTTCTTTGCGGTAATCCGTTACAAAGAGCGTTTTTTGCTCCTTCTTCTGTTCGATCCGCACCCCCGACAAGCGAACATCTTGAAGGGTTATCGTTCGTTGGCGTTCCCCTCTGAAAAACCCTGGCCGTACTCTAAGGACGATATCCACCAGGCCATCTGGTAGGGTCAATTCTGCACTGTTCCACCACAGTATTTCACGCTGCTCCTGTCCTCCCTCATGTT
>JAHQVL010000164.1 GCA_019634345.1 Rhodothermaceae bacterium | reverse complement strand
CGCAATCAGTTAGATGGGCATACCCATCTACGTGTCGAGTTTCGAGTTTCGGGTTGGTTACGGGTTACATGAAGAAATAACCTGAAACAAACCCGAAACTCGAAACTCGAAACCAGTCAAGAGAACACGCTCTTGACTGAAAACAATCTAATGCGTACTCGGCCTTTCAAAAAATTAGTATCGCTCCCTGAGTGGGCCTCTTCGTACACACGCCAGGACTTTTCCAGCGATGTGGTAGCTGGCCTCACCGTTGGGATAATGCTTGTGCCTCAAAGTATGGCCTATGCTATGCTGGCGGGCATGCCTCCCATTTATGGGTTGTACGCGTCTCTGGTCCCTCTTCTCGTCTATGCACTGTTCGCCAGCTCGCGGCACGTCACACCCGGAACTGTTGCCATAGACAGCCTGATTATGGTTTTTGCGCTCGGTGCTTTCGCTGAACCCTTTTCCTCTGCCTATATCCAACTCGCTTTTATGTTTGCCTTTATGGTGGGCATTGTGCACCTGATTATGGCAGTGGGCAAGCTGGGTTTTCTCGTAAACCTGTTATCGCGGCCGGTGATTATGGGGTTCATCTTTGCCGCAGCCACCATTATCGGGTGTAACCAGTTCTCCAATTTAATGGGCCTAGATCTCCCGCGTAGAGAGCATTTCTACATGCTTATCTATGATGCAGGAGTCAACGTATTTAATACCCACCTACCCTCTGTGCTTGTTGGGCTCATCGGCATCTTCGGCCTGCTTTTTTTCAGAAAATGGAAGAACCTCTTCCCAGCTGCGTTGGCGGTTGTTATTCTTAGTATCGTGGCTTCTTGGGGGCTAAAGCTAGAGGAGCGAGGCGTTCAAGTGGTTGGATCGATCCCAACAGGTATCCCAGGGTTTGCCCCGTTTACGTTTGAATTTGGTATGATGGGAGAGCTCATGCTTACGGCTGTTACTCTGGCACTCATCCAATTCACCAATGTTATTTCTCTAGGCAAGACGTTTGCGAACAAGCACAACTATTCGATCAATCCTAACAAGGAATTGTTTGCTCTGGGGGCAAGCAACATTGTGGGCAGTTTCTTTCAGAGTTATACCGTTTCCGGTAGCTTCTCACGTACGGCGGTGAATGAGGAAGCGGGTGCGAAATCGCCTGTATCAAATGTATTTGCCGCTCTGCTTATCGGGCTTACCCTGCTCTTCCTAACCCCTGTTCTGTATTACCTGCCCATTCCTATCCTGGCTGCAATAATCATGGTAGCGTCTTTTGGGATGGTTAAGTTCAAGGAGATGAAAAGCCTGTTTAAGATGAAAAAAACCGACGGCTATCTCTCTATCATTACCATGGTGGTTACTCTCGCCCTTGGATTGGAGGCCGGTATTCTGAGCGGGATAATGGCTTCGGTGATCGCCATTATGTATCGAATCAGCAGGCCCAATGTGGCTGTTTTAGGTAATATCCCAGGCACTCGCTCGTTTCGGGACATCGATCTTCATGACAACGTAACTCAAATCGAAGGAGTCCTCATCCTACGTGTGGATGCGTCTTTTTCGTATGCAAACGCCGATTTTTTAAAAGAACTCATCCTCTCCAGCAGCCGGCCAGAAACTTCTACCATCTCGTATGTGATTATCGATGCCAGTTCCGTCAATGATCTGGATACCACAGCAGTACAGGCCCTTTTTGCAGTGATCGACGTGTTAGAGAAGAGGCATGTGGAGTTGTACTTTACGGGCGTACATGGTTCTGTTAGCGACGTGATGACAAACTCGGGACTTGCTGAACGCCTTGGAATGAACCGCTTTTTCCTAAGCCCATACCGCGCCCTGGAATACATCAAAGGAAAGGGAGGCATAATACGTCTGGGAAATGGCGCTGCGGACAATAAACCCCACTCAATCAGTTTGAGTTAATTTCGCCAGTTGAACATCGAGATCGTCCAATATCTTGAGTGTCCCTTCGGTTCTTAGGATCCATTGCTTTATCACTTGATTGAGCCCCTCATTTGTAGATTCGCAAAGGCCTTCATAGCCCCTTTTAAAAAAAAGCACTCGCTCTCGAAGCTCATTAATGAGCGAGGGTAATGTATCGAAGGTAACAGCAGATCGCAGGGTGTTACTGAGTGTTTGGATGCGGTCTCCAAAGCCGGTTGGTATCTCCAGACTCCCCGCGATACGCTTGATGTCCTTTCGTGTCAAATAGATGCCACTTAGGGCAGGCCGGCACAGGAACGTTGCTATATCCTTGAGCCCTGTCTGTTTATTACTAAGGATGTCTTCTTCCATGGCTGGCAAGGCGAAGACTGAATCTCGGCGAATCCCCATCTCAATACAGTGACTTATAACAAGCGCTTCAGTCAACGCTGCAACTTCAGAATAGAATGGATTTTTTTGGGCTTTCAAAGCCATCAAGAAAGGAAATATCCACGTAACTACCTGGGTGCCCAGAAACTCACCTTGTTTATGGAGAATCGTGACATTCATGAGATCCGTCGCTGAGGATTCATGGGTTTTCACATCGAGTCCGGAGAGGAATGCAAGAAACTCTAACTGTGTTGTGATGTGATCTGGCACTCCTGAATCATTTGAAGGCATGAATTCAAATGCGTTGTACCAGGAATTCAGATCCAGATGAATGCGCCCTCCTAGTTGTCCGTCTTCGTTTAGATAAACGCCAGCATACGGCAATACATTAAAACCAAACAGATCTTGATGCTCAGCACTGGCTTGATCTTGATCGTATTCCTCAGGCAGAACGACCACAAGAATAGGCAGTTCTTTGGCCATCTCTAGAACAGCAGGCGATAAGCCTTCTGCAAAGGTCTTGGCCAAGAATGCATATGCTCTTTGCCGCTGAATGGCTCGATCTCGTCGGGACAACTGCTCGTTCACGTTATCTCAAAATGCTGTTAGAAATTGCACTCTGGTGTCTTTCCCAACTTGATTGGGAATCCATACAAGGCTCAATTTCACTCAAAAGGTATATGGGCCCCAGATCGGAGTCCAGGGGGACCCCCTTTTTCACTTCTTCCATTGAACTCATCATTATGTATCTGAAGGCAACGGCATCACTTCAGGCAGAGCCCCATCCCCTGAGAACCCAGAAGTATCAGGCAATTTATAGGCTTCTTTGACGGGTTTTAAGGGTCGCTTCAACCAATAAGGCCGGCGCAGTCCATTCGGACTAAACTCTGTTGCAGGCCTCGCAAGTGCCAACCACTGGTAGTACACCTGCATCGATTTTTTAGTATCAACCTGTACATCTCCATGCCGATCGCCAGGATCTGCCTTTCGGACGTTCAGTGCTTTTTGATGCCAGCAGTGGGCTCCGCTCACCGGGTCCGGATGGACGCCATGCGTCAGGTTTTGATGGACACCCACATCTTCCCACCATATACGGCTGGTATCTGGATCAAATGAATCCCACGAGGTGGCGCCGTGTAGTACGGAAAGGGCGTGTACATTATCTGCCTTTTTGTCCAATTCTACCAGGTTGGACGCTCCTCGATTAACGCCTTCAGATTCCTTCAACCGCCACCGCCCCAGGTGATGACTCATTGCAATGATCCCCGGTTTAATCCCCTCTGTAATCCACACTCTATCGACAAAATACCCAATCTCAGTCTCCACGCGCACCAGGTCGTTCTTATTTAGACCCAAACGCTGTGCATCTTGCGGATGCATCCAGATCGGATTCTTGTGGCTCAGTTCATACAGCCATTTTGCATTCGCACTGCGGGTATGAATGAGGGTGGGAAGCCTAAAAGTAGGCAGTAACAACATCTCCCCTTTGTTCACATCAATGTTATCCTGATGAACGTGGCTCTTCAAGAACCATGGGATGGTATAGTCTTTTTCCTTCCATCCCCAGGTATATAACGTCGGACTAAAGAACTCCAGTTTTCGGCTCGGCGTCCCGAACCCTGACCGGGCTACTCCTTCGATCATCACCCCTACACAGGTATCATCCTTCCAGACCCGGTCATCTTCTCCCCTCTTAGTATCCTCTAAGGACACCTCCTTCTCATAGGGAATGTAATTCTCCTTGACCACCTCAAACGCGCCGTACTTCCTCATGTACGCAAGCGGTGTAAGGCCTTCGTTTGACGCTGCCTCAGGCAGTCCTGGAACGCTGTTTTCGAAGATCCACTGGTAGTACTCATCGACTGTGATAATCTCACCAGGCCGGTACGGGCTCTCAAAATATTCCCTGATACCGAGACTTCCATCCGGATCGAAGCGCGCCGATAGCTGGATCCAGAATTCGTTTTCCTCCCACACCTCGCCTGGATTTGCTTCATATGTAAACTGAACAGGGTTACCCAGGCGCTCCCTGGCCACCCGCAGTACAGGCTGACGAAACGATAGCCATTGGCCCGCATGCGTTTCCTGGCTCACCAGGTCGTGGCGTTCGCCAGCGTGCCCCATCGGTAATACGTAGTCCGCAAACCACGCCGATTCATTCCATGTGGGTGTTAAGGCAACGTGACATTTCATCTTCTCCTCGTCCTGCAGCGCCTTCATCCACATGAAGCCATCGGGGTTAATCCACAAAGGATTATACACACGAGAAAAATACACATCGATATCTCCCCGCCCCTCTTCCAGGAAATGAGGGAGCAAGAAACTCATCTCATAAAACGCAAACGGCCACTCCTGGGGTAGATGCAGTTCGTTCCATGCATTAAACGCCGGCGGGGATTTAAATGGCTTGGGGACAAACTTATTCCATGAGTTGAGCGACGTCCCCCCTTTGGTACCTACACTCCCCGTCAGCACATTCAAAAAGAAGAGGCAACGAGCAACCTGCCACCCTCCCAGGTTACCGATAGAAGCGCTCCTCCATACATGCGCAGCCAATCGCCCATTGCATTCGCCGATATAACGCGCAGCCTCTTCGATACGCTCCTGAGGTACCTGAGACTCTTCGGCGGCCTTTTCAAAGGTATATTCCTTATAGAGTGCTTTTAACAGCCTGTCAAAGTCTTCAAACGAAGAACTGCCATCTGGTGTCCAATCAATACGTGTATCTCGGTGCAATGAGAACTGATCCAACGATTCCTGCCAGTTCACCCATCGCTCGACGAATGCTTTGTCATACAGATCATTCTGAATGAGATAGTTCGCGATGGCGAGAAGAATGACCGTTTCGCTTCCTGGCCATGAGGGTAGCCACACATCGCTTTTTGAAGCCGTGTTGCTCAACCGAGGATCAAAGGTGATCAGCTTCGCTCCTTTTTCCTTGCCCTCCATGATCCGCTGGGCATGGGGATTAAAATAATGCCCCGTTTCGAGGTGGCTGGATATCAGTAGGATAACGCGGGCATTGGCATGGTCCGGGCTGGGACGATCTCCGGCTGACCACATAAAGTAGCCGGCACGAGCCCCAGCAGAGCATATGTTCGTATGGCT
>JAHQVL010000163.1 GCA_019634345.1 Rhodothermaceae bacterium | reverse complement strand
GATCTGCCGGCCTGTGCTTTTATAAATAACTGGGAAAGAAAAGCGGGGTTGATATTTATCCCAATATTGGGACTGAATGCAGTAATAGATTGATCTCTGGGCAACTCGTATCTATCCAGTCGCATAGAAGGCAGTAAAACAAGAGCTCCTAGTTTCTGCTCTCCTAAAGCATAAAGACTCGTTTGAAACTCATTGGCCTTTTCTGCTAGACTTGGATGGTTTGCCATTCTCATCGCATTATCCAGCCCTATCTTTAGTGTATTCCCCGCAGATAGTTGGTGTTTGTAATACGTGTCCAGCGAGAAACTATGGGTCCGGCCAGTATCATCTATATCCAGGAATGGATTTGCATAGCGCAAAGACATCCTCTGAACGCCTGTACGGAAAGAAAATGAACCACCTGGCGTTAAACGAACGTGTTGAAGATTTATACGAATCAACCGATCCCACTGCCTTTCATCTCGGAACGAAAGGTTTATAGGCCCAGGAATGCCTCTTTCAAACTGGTTGGTCCATACCGAAACAGACGAATGGGAACGGAGATTGGCCCAATCTAATTTCCCCAGAAAGGACGAATAGACTCTGTCTGCCCCTTGCCGCTTTACGGTTTCGACAGGAAAGAGGGATGGGTCCTCATAGGAAAAATCCCCTTCTTCTCCTCCGTATCTCGCAGCAATAAGCCCTCTTATGTTATTTTTTTTGAACCCCAGACTCCCATCAATCTGGCGTTCACCATAAGCGCCCATAGTCGCCTTAAGAGAGCCATAGGCCGGGCTGCTTTTATAGCTGCGGGACTCAATATCGATTACGCCTGATAACCCATTCGCCCCATACAATGAAGAGGCTTGTCCATGCAAGATTGAAATAGATTCGAGCAACATACTCGGCACCAACGAGAGATCGACCTGTCCAAGTTGCGGGTCATATAAAGGCATTCCATCGATAGTGATGATCGAATGGGAACTGTTGCCGCCTCGCATTGAGAGCGAAGAAAGCCCTGTTCCATATTGCCTGAGAAAAACACCGCCTGCTCGTTGGAGGACCTGGTCCAAGGATTGCCCACCGGTCGACTCAACGTGCTGAGGGTCGATACGAGAAATGCGAGCTGCTACGTATTGGTATGAAGGGGAGTATCGATTGGCACTTATCCTTATCTCTGGAAGGTTATACGTAGAATCAGATGGGGTTACACCAGTGCCTTCCTGGCAAAGAGCCGGAGGAATACTAAACATGAAGGCAAAAAGGTGCAGAAAAATAAATCTCATAAAAAAACCCGAACCCCAAATAAATGATGGTTCGAGCAGTACAAAAAAGCGAACTGAGCAGGGTTACGTAATGGAAGAGACTGAACACTGCCAGCAAGCTTTGCTCAAACCTCTAATCCCGGAGGTCTTTAGGCAATCACAAGTCGGCAGGTCTCCTGGCTCGCTACAAACATATAAAGCTCAACCTTTAGCCTTCCCAATCAAAATGATCAGTGACTAAGGCATCAACGCAATTTATGTATGAATAGCAGCATACAGTTGCGGGTACAGCTCCGGAATGATTCAGCCAAGGATCACTTTTTCTTAGTGGCCCATAAAACTGAACGGCACCGGATTCCCTTTTAATCTGATTCTTTTTAGAACCAGAACCGAGATGTTTATGCGAAAGAACGTTTAACAAACTAGAGATCACTGTTCAGAATTACAATAGCGACTCATTAACTTCACAATTATAACTCACGCAATCCATGCGGCACAATGCTAAACAAGAACGCCTCACCGCCTTAAACACAGGCATCGATCAATTGCTCGAGGGATATCCAGAGGCTACCGTTGCGATTTCCCTTATAGACCCATCCAGTGCCTTCTCTTTTAATGTTAATGAGAATCGCATCTTTCATGCTGCTAGCCTAATGAAAGTGCCTGTCATGATCGAGGTCGTCAAACTCATCTCTACTAATACACTCTCGTTTGATGAAAAAATCCCTGTTACCAATCGGTTTCGTTCAGTCGTGGATCAGTCTTTCTACAGCATCGGAGACGATTCAGACGAGATTACCTATAAAGAGCTGGGCGAATCACTTAGCATCAGAGAACTTATCCTCAGAATGATAACGGTGTCTTCGAACATTGCCACCAACATTCTTATTGACGTGATTGATATCGCGTCTCTATCTCAAACGTTACGTGGATTGAATGTAAAACACTCAACGGTTCTGAGGGGAGTAGAGGATCTCAAGGCTTTCGAAGCTGGATTAAATAATACGATCACTTCTTCTGATATGGCCCTTATTTTCCACGCTCTTTTAAAGGGGGAGGTTATTTCCCGCAAGTACGATGATGTAATGATAGACGTCTTGCTCGGCCAGAAACTGAACGAGATGATTCCAGCCGGCCTTCCTCCTGGAACAGCGATAGCACATAAGACCGGGGAAATCACAGAGATTCATCATGATGCAGGAATCATTTATCCGTCCCATGGGACTCCTTTTGTTCTCGTTATCTTAATTGAAGGCATAGCCCAAAAAATCAAATCAGCTCAACTTGGAAAAGAGCTTAGCAAGCTGGTATACCGCCTTATCAGACCTTAACTGCTCTCATTTAAGAATTCTTATCCAGTACCGATACACCTTGTGTACATGTAGTCCCTACCGAGTGCTGAACAGAGCACATACCCTCCTTACATGTACCTACGGTTAGCAAGTGAGCATAACAAACCTATAGAGTAAGGTTCAGAGGAAGGCTGTATTCAGCCTATGAACCACGCGAAAGTCCTGGTTTTCAAAAGTATCTCAACGAAAGGGGAATTCCCTGCAGGGTATAGCTACGTCTATCCCAGCCACCGAGATAAACAGGTTCGTTCCCCACTTATGCTGCCGGTTGTGTTTTCGTCTATAACGACACAAACCAAGCTGAATATGCAACAAATTTCAACACAGGATAGCCCTAAACATCCTTTATCATTTATCACAAACCCCATCCGAAACTTCTTTCAACAGGAAGCAGCTGGCGGAATTCTTTTAATGGCCAGTGCAGTCATTGCTATTGTGTGGGCAAACTCTCCCTTCGCAGAGGCTTATTTCCACCTTTGGCACACTCATGTTGATTTGGATATTGGCAAGCTCGGTATCCATATGCATTTACTGCATTGGATAAATGATGGCTTGATGGCCATTTTCTTCCTTCTAGTAGGGCTTGAAATAAAGCGCGAAGTGTTGTCAGGAGAATTGGCTTCGAAAAAAAAGGCGGCCTTGCCTATAGCAGCAGCTATAGGGGGCATGGTTGTTCCTGCTTTGATTTACGTAGTATTGAATCTTGGCACACCTACAATGAACGGATGGGGTGTCCCGATGGCAACAGACATTGCTTTTGCCCTGGGCATTATCATCCTGCTCGGCAAGCGTGTACCCGTTGCTCTAAAGGTATTTCTTGTAGCGTTGGCCATCGTGGATGACCTGGGGGCAGTTCTCGTGATTGCCTTTTTCTACACGTCAAAACTTTCATTGACCGCCCTAGGGGCTGCCGGCCTATTTCTAGCGGCAATGATAGTCGCCAACAGGCTCGGAGTACGCCGCCTGACCGTATACGGGATTCTTGGAATAGGATTGTGGGTTGCCTTCTTGAAATCAGGCATTCATGCTACGCTGGCTGGTGTTCTCATGGCGATGACCATTCCAACCGCAAGGAAGATATCGGCGCACGATTTTATGGAGGCTGGAAAGAATGCTATGTACAAGTACATGGGCGCTACTAAACCAGACCAAAAAGACCTGAATCATAAACAAGAGCATGCTATACACGACATTGAACATGCCAGCAAAAACGTAACCCCGCCTTCTCTCCGACTGGAGCACACACTACACAGTTGGGTGGCATTCTTGATCATGCCCGTTTTTGCTTTTGCCAACGCAGGCGTTTCATTTGCTGGAATAGATATCATGGCAAGCCTTACCAGCAAGGTAACCCTTGGGATTATATTGGGCCTCTTCCTTGGAAAACAGATTGGTATTTTTGCATTCTCTTGGCTTGCTATCAAATCAGGCATCGCAGAAATGCCAGCCCGTACCACATGGAAACAGATTTACGGCGTCTCCTTGTTAGCAGGTATTGGATTTACGATGTCCCTCTTTATCGCCTCTCTCGCATTTGGTGAAGGAGAGGTATTAAACCTTGCGAAACTAGGTATCTTTGTAGCCTCCTTTATTGCAGGTGTTGGTGGGTGGTTTGTCCTTAGCTCAAGTGCACCGGCTGAGGACGAGGTAGATGAGCATCATGACGAAGACCCGCATGCTGGCACGATCTACCTGGACGGCAAAGAACTACGGACAGAAGAAGAAATCCAAGAGTTCTTTAAACCACAGCAAACATTTGAAAAAGCATAAGTTTTAGGTAGACACAGGCCACTCTTCATGCTCAACTCAATAAAAAAATGCCGGCTTCTAGGCCGGCATTTTTTTGCTATTAACACTTTTCAAGTGATCACGTGGATTCGGATCAATTATTTGAAAACGTCATCACCTTTGAGTCCACATAATTATTTGCAATGATTTTGTACATGTATACCCCGCTTTCAACCGTATTTCCGTTTTCATCACGGCCGTTCCAGTATGTGTCATAACAACCGGCCTTCAATTCATTATCAACCAGTGTAGCGACTTGACGTCCTTGCACGTCATAAACACCCACGTATACTTGTGATTGCTCAGGCAAATGAAAGTTAATGGTCGTAAGCGGGTTAAACGGGTTTGGGTAGTTTTGCGTCAGTTCAAAATTGGTTGGTATTTCTTCCCGTACGAGGGTAAAAGACTCGCTTTCCTGCTGATGCAGAGCGAACGACTTGTTGTTGTGAATCGATAAAGCACCAAGTGCATTCAGATGGCCTCCTCCAAACACCTCATCTTTACCTGGCGTCGCGCCAATTTTATACGCTGATCCTTTCAAGGCCGCTCGTATGTCTTCAGGACTCGCATCAGGATGGAGGCTTTTATACAACGCAGCAACCCCTGCTGCATGAGCTGTTGCAGCTCCGGTATTCGTTACCCATCCCCAGCCGTCGCTTATGGTGCTGAATGCAAAGTCAAATACCCAACAAGGACGCTCGATAGAAGCCAATTGACAATTTTCCTCACCAGGATAGGAGGCATCACCACCAGGGGCAACAAAATCAACTCCGGTCCTGCCATAATTTGAATAGCTTGAACCATTAAAGAAGCTTGTGTACGGATCTACCAACCAACCAATGGGCGTCGTCGAAGCAACGGATACAATATGCTCAGTAACCGACGGAAAATGTACCTGGCTTCTGTCCAGGTTTTGGTGCTGCTCACCAGCGGACGCCACGATAAATAGCCCCCTCTCATTTGCGTATCGGCTCACACTGTCAAACATGGCCTTCAATTCTGATGTGTTTGCTGCTGCTGCCCCATTCTCCGGAAGAATCGTCCCGATGCTTATGTTTGCGATGTCTATTCCTTGATTGGCTGCGTAGACAATGGCGGCCATGAGCCAGGAAAAATCGCCACTATCGGTGTGTTCAGACAACACCTTAAGCGCAATCAATTCAACGTCCGGTGCTACACCAATTACTCCATACCCGTTATCTGCTGCTCCTATTATTCCGGCTACGTGCGTGCCGTGATTAAAGTAAAACCCATCCCCAACCGTCCAGTCTTCTCCTGGCACAAAAGACTTACTCAAGTCTGCCCTCAAATTGGG
>JAHQVL010000162.1 GCA_019634345.1 Rhodothermaceae bacterium | reverse complement strand
GACTACTCTTTTGAGTGCAAGGTGCAGGGTGCAAAGTGCAAGGTATCTCTCAATCTAACCACTGCGCTTTGCACATTATACTTTGCACTTTGCACTTTGCACTTTGCACTTTGCACTTTGCACTAAATAGTCATGTCCTGGAAAGTCAATAAATCCCGATACCTTCTCGATCGTCCCTGGATTAAGCTTCGGGAGGATCATGTAGTTCTGCCTAGTGGGGTAGAAATGGAGGAGTTTCATGTCGTCGAATATCCTAACTGGGCCGCAACGGTTTGTATCGACCAGGACGATAACCTGGTACTGGTTGAGCAATATCGGCACGGTATTCATCGTTTTAGCTTAGAGTTGCCTGCCGGCGTAATCGAACCCGACGAAGATCCGCTTGAAGCTGCAAAACGGGAACTGCTCGAAGAAACGGGATATACCGCCCCAAACTGGACCTCCCTCGGCCGTTTTTCAACGGACCCAAGCAATCATTCGAACTATGCTTATTTTTTTATAGCTCAGAATGCATCGTTTTCGATGAATCCGTCGTATGATGCCGAAGAGGACCTTGTCACTCGCACTATACCTCTTAATAAGGCATTGAACCTTGTGGAGGAAGGCACAATGATACACGGCCTCCATGTTACTGCCCTCATGCTTGCCTGGAAAAAAGGATTTTTACACGCTACAGAAGGCTGACTGCCACCATTATATAACCTACTAATCATGAGACGTTGTCTTCTTTCCCTATGCATGATAGCCATGCTTGGCTGCGGCGCGAGGGAAGAAATCGTGATTTCCTCACTCAGCCTGGAGCAATCAACCTGGGATTCCCTGCGCGTGTCCGTGTCTTTCGCACGCCGCACCGTTTTAGGGAAAGATACGCCCGTGCAAGCAGACAGCCTGCTTGTAGTTGGGTATAACGCGTTATATGACACTCTTTTTGTAGGTAAAGACTCGGTTCTTACCCTTGACGATGCCAACCTGGGAAACAGGGAACGCCTCTTACTTGAAATCTGCGGACAGGTAAGAACCATTACCGTTTGCGATCAATCCGGTATAGAAGCCTCCCCGAAGCGGATCAGCCTCTCTCCCGAGATTTCCTATCCCTATCGCGACCGGGTTTACCAGGGATCGTATAAACTGCCGTTTATTGTAGAACGACAGGCTTTCGATACCCCGGAAGAGTCTTGGGAGCAGATTTCACGATCTGAAACTATTGCAGGGTTCATTCAGGCGTATGTCGAAGGAGAAAAAGATGAGTCCATTCAATTCCCCTTCTCGAAGAAACAAGGCGGCTTTAACCTGACCCATTACCCCAATTATCAGGAATTCAAATATTTGCTGGATTCCAAACTCTATGACTTCAACGAAGCCAGCGTTCAATTCGATGTATTTGTAGACATCAATGGCTTCACTGACACCGTTGGCTCTATCTCGAAAAAGATTGCCCCAAAATCCGATGAAGAACAGCAAGTTGATGTAGCTCAACTCGCCAAACTTGCAGCAGAACAATTGGTAGATCGCCTTAGCCCTTACCTTAATGATCGAAGAAATGTGGTGTTTATCGATTCCTGGGACTATAACATCTTCAAGAAAAAGTACACGATAAACATGGAAGTGGAGTGGGAAGGCCGGCAGTTTACCAGGCAACAACACAGTCTACAGGGCACACTGGAGGTATTCGAACCAGACCAACGATCCAATTTCCGCCTCAAGGACACCAACCGGCGCACCAGACGCCTGTGGGATCGCATCACTCAAACCTCTTTATTGAATTTGCAGCCTCTAGGGTCTTACAACGATGACCTGCTGGAATCCCCTGAGCTCGCAAATTCCACTGCCTTTACCTTTGACGACCGGACCCTTCTTATCGAAGCGGAATCGTTCCATCAGGCTCGATCTCGAAATAACTTGCACTGGACGCTGGATAAAAACAGGAATGGATACGGAGGCAGCGGAGCCATGGTCGTTTTACCAGACAGGGGCATTCGCATAAGAGACAGCCACCAGCGGGAAAGCCCTGCCCTTGACTATAAAATCATGTTTCCTGAACGGGGAACGTATTATATATGGCTACGCTCCTGGGCAAAGGACAACAACAGCAATTCGCTGATTTTAGGCCTCAACGGTACACCTCTCCCCTCGTATACCAAAGAAATAGAAACGGATGAGTACGAGGAATGGCATTGGACTCGTTCATTAATGACCAGCCGGCGCCATGCCCGCGTTGAAATTCGTTCGCCGGGTATTCACACCCTCAATATATGGATGCGCGAAGACGGCCTCTACCTGGATCGTATCCTAATTACAAAACGCCGATCCGACCGTCCTGAACGCGTTGCTACGGATGAGATTTGATCGAATTAGGACGGGCTACGCACGGAGTCTGCTGCGTTGTTGTATCGCTCGCTCCGTTTGACCAATTTAAACCGAATAGGGAGGCGCATTTTGACGCGGACCTCCTTGCCGTCTTGAACTCCCGGCTTAAACAGGGTTTGACTTACCGCTGCTACGGCTGCTGAGTCACAGGCCGGATGCAACGACTTTATCACTTCAATATCACTCGTCGATCCGTCCTTCTCCACAATAAACATCAGGATGGTCAGCCCTTGAATCCCCTGATCACGTGCTTCAAGCGGGTAATCTATATTCAGGTACAGAGAACTTAATCCTCCAATAATCGACGGGCTTTGATCAACAAACTCAAGGACCGGGCTCGAATCGATGCGTTCGATTTTTGTCAGATCAGGGATAGGCTCGGGCTCATCCTCTATCAGTGAGGCATCCTTCGTTCCCTCTTCCTCCTCAATTTCTTCCTCTTCTACTTCCTCTGGTGCAGCTTCTTCAAATACAGTGATGATCCCTCCCTCTACGTCCTCTTGCTCGATGATTTCTTCCGGCTGCTGCACAAAGCTGATCTGATCAACACGATTATTTATCTGCCAGCTGATCCCGTCTTTATTCACTTGCCACGGGATTTTGAACATCGTTAAGACGACAGCCAGAGAAAGTATCAAGCTCAACGAAGCCCGCAAAGACTCAACCTCAACAATTCGGCTAACTATCGATGATATGTTGTGATCTGATTTCATAGATTATCATGCATAATATCGATGAGCCTTCTCAAAGTTACAACACATTCTTAACATCCCTTACTAAAGGAGACGAACAAATTTTATTTTAGTTGCTTTGAAAGATCGACTTCACAGTCCCCCTTGTTAAAGCTTTTACCAAACAACCGCCTTAAATATGCCAAAAGCCCTTCTCCTTTCCAGATCAGACAAAACAGTCACATCTACCATTAGAGAACTTAATGAAGATGAGTTGCCCGAAGGGGATGTCGTCGTCGATGTACGTTATTCCAGTATAAATTATAAGGACGCGCTGGCCGTTACCGGAAAAGGGCGAATCATAAGGGGGAGCTATCCCTTTGTACCAGGCATTGACCTTGCAGGCACAGTCCGTAGTTCATCCTCCCCCCAATTTTCTCCAGGCGATCAGGTTATTGGTACCGGTTGGGGGCTGGGAGAGAATCATTGGGGCGGCTATTCAACAACGATGCGGCTCCAATCGAAGTGGCTCGTTCCCATGCCAGACGGCATGTCTGCAAAAACAGCCATGGGATTAGGAACGGCTGGATTTACGGCCATGCTTTCGGTATTGGCACTTGAAGAGCATAATATCCAACCGGCTTCCGGCGAAGTCCTGGTCACGGGAGCAACGGGCGGGGTCGGGAGCCTCTCTATTGCCCTCCTACATAAAAGAGGGTACACGGTTGTGGCCTCTACCGGCAAGTCAGAAGCAGCTGAATTCTTAACCTTCCTGGGCGCAGATCGCATTATTGACCGTCAGCAATTAGGCCAGGGACCTATCAAACCCCTTGATACCGGGTACTGGGCAGGCGCCGTTGATACAGTAGGCGGCCCAACGTTGTCCGCTATCCTAAGCCAGACGAACAGGCATGGGTCCGTTGCTGCATGCGGCCTGGCTGGAGGCGCCATGCTGGATACCTCTGTCTTCCCTTTTATATTGCGAGGCGTAAATCTATTGGGCATCGACTCTAACACGTGCCCGGCAGACCGCCGCATTCAGGCCTGGGATCAATTGAGCAAAGATATATCAGAATCCCTTATGGATGAACTGTCTCACGTAGTGCCCCTATCGGAAGTACCTGAATGGTGCGATACATTAATGGCTGGCAAAATCAAGGGACGGATTATTGTCGACGTAACTGCCGGCTAGATCATGACCACTTCTTTTTGGCAACAATCAGATCAAGTGCCTCCAATCTCCTGTGATATCGCGATCATCGGGGGTGGCATCATTGGTACGTCTACCGCTTACTGGATAAAACGGCTGGATCCTTCCTGCAATGTCGTGCTGCTGGATGCACATGCAATAGGCTTTGGAGCCAGTGGTCGCAATGCCGGCTTCCTTCTTCAAGGGACGTCCTCCAACTATGCGACAGGTAAACAAACATTCGGCGATGAGGTGGCGAGGGCCTTATGGAGGTTTACGCATGAAAATCGTGCATTAGTGGGTGAACACGCCAACGCGGCCAGGATCAATCTAGGCGAATCAGGTAGCCTACTTGTATCGGGTACCGAGAGTGAACAAGATGCCTTGGAGCGATCGGCTGAATTTCTGATTCAGGAAGGCGTACCCGCAGAACTGTGGGATACAACTCGCCTGGAAGCTTCTTGCAAGGCTCAGGGGTTTTATGGCGCCTTGTACGTTGCCTCGGGTGCAAGCATGAATCCAATACGATTACTCCAAGAAATCGCAGGACAGAGCGGTGCTAACATCTTAGAGCACCATGCCGTTCTTGATATTACATACCATGGAAATCACTGCCAGATTTCAACCCATCAGCGCCAAATTAGAGCAGAGCGAGTTTTTATTGCATTAAACGCTTATCTACCCCAATTATTACCGGACACCGCCAAATACGTGCACCCTATCCGCGCTCAAATGCTCGCCTCTACTCCACAAACGACCTGGCTTCCTGTGCCTATCTATTCACACGAGGGCTACTACTATATACGCCAGGCTCCGGATGGATCGGTTTTACTGGGAGGGGCCCGTCATCTGTTCAAAGAAGAGGAGGTTGGCTATGGAGACGCCACTACCCCGCATCTTCAAGAAGCCCTGGAGCAGTATTACAAGACCCATTTTACGGAGGCTCCACCTCTCTCGGTAGCCAAACGCTGGAGCGGCACCATGGCGTTTACGCCCGATGGGCTCCCCCTATTCTCCGAAGCCGAAGGCCTGCCCGGCTCGTTCTGGGCAGCCGGATTTAATGGGCACGGCATGGGATACGGGTTTAGGTTCGGCAAATTAATGGCGAATGTATTTAACAATAAGGACGAGGATTCCTATTACCGCAACCTATTTCACAAATCCCGTCTAAGTTCTATAATTAAGCTCAACTAAATCCCGGGATTTATTTGAGTGTTTCTGGTTTCTCGTTTCTTATTGAAAAGCAGGATCGAAGCAATAAAACAACCAGAAACAAGAATCTAGAAACCAGAAAAAACCATTAGCCCTTACCATGCGTGCTTCTTTGTCCCTCTTGTTGCTCCTAACCCTATGTACACCGATAGCTAAAGCGCAAACGGTTTCGCCGCGTGTTTCGGCAAACTTTATTCTTGGCATTCCTGTGAATGAATTTGCGGATAATGTAGATAATGTAGGCTTCGGCTTAAATGTGACGGGAGGGGTGGGCTTTAACTCGCTGCCTTTTATGATAGGATTGGATATAGGGTATATGATCTATGGCTTCGAACGCCGATCAGAACCGTTTAGCACTACAATTCCAGATGTACGTGTGGATGTGGAAACGTCAAACAACATCGTCTTGGGGCACCTTGTGTTCAGGGTTCAACCCCAACAGGGCACGTTTCAGCCGTACTTAGAAGGTCTTTTCGGCTTTAAATACTTGTTTACCAGTACCTCGATTAAAAACGAGTTCTCGGATGAGCGTATTGCCTCGTCTACAAACTTCGACGACTTTGCTTCCAGCTACGGTGCTGGTGCGGGAATGGTGATTCAATTATTTCAACGAGAAAACGAGCGGGGACGCCAATCTTCGATTCTCCTACACCTCGGCGCCAGGTATCTCCTGGGATCCAACGCCGAATACCTCGAAAAAGGCTCCATCGAACGCCTCAACAACGGCGACGTAGTTTTCAACGTAACCCAATCCCGAACAGACCTCATCATGCCCATGTTGGGGGCAACGTTTACATTTTAACTAAGTCAGGAGACAGGAATCTTAGTACGTATCCTGGCTCTTGTCCTATTCCTCTATCTCCCCTTCGAAGCTCTCCGGCAAAAGAACGGCTTTGATGAAGTTTGACTCATTAAACGAAGACATTGCCGTATTTTTCACGTCCTCAGAGGTCAGCGACTCGATCATCTCTTCGTAGGACAGGATATTCAAGATATCCTCTTCAGGATGGGTGGCGTAGAAGTCGAGGACGGATACCCAGAAGCCATTGGTTTCTTTTTGGGTTTCTCTCGTTCTACGCTGTTGTTCTTTTATTTTACCCAGTTCTTCCTCGGTGGCCCCTTCCGCCTTTAAGACCTCTACCTGGCCCATAACGGCGTCTATCAGTTCGCTTACACGATCAGGATCGCAGCCGAAGCTGACGGAGATTTGATAGGTAGGTTCTGGCAGTTCTCTAATCGCAGGCTGCGCGTTCACGCTGTATACACCACCCAACTCTTCTCTCAATTCTTCGCGAAGCTTGATACTCAATACCTCGACTGCCGAACGCAATCGATGCCGGCTCACGCGATCATAGCTCAACGGACCGTGGAAGATCATCGATACCTGGGCCTGATCCGCAATACCTTTTTTAACGACCAGCGTTTTATTGCCTTCTGGCAAGCGAGGCGAGGTATCGGCCCATGTTTCCTGCCGGTCCATTGAGGGCAGATTACCCAGGTACGTTTGCGCCAATTCGGAAAGCATCTCTACTTCAAAATTACCAACAAACGTAAACACAAAGTCGCTCATATCAGCAAATCGATCCTTGTAGAAGCGATGTGCTTCTTCAATATCAAGGGTTTCAACCATTTCAAGAGTCGGAAACTGCACGCGAGGATGGTCCCCATAAAGAAAGGTGATGAGCGAATCGCTAAACACCCCTTGCGGCGTGGACAACCTGTTGGGGATATACGCCCTCATCTGATTCTGGAACGTCGAAAGAGCCGAACTGTCTACCCTCGAATCCGTGGCATATAAATGAACAAGTTGAAACATCGTCTCCAGGTCTTCTGGTGAAGCGGAGCCTCTCATGCCTTCAGAAAACTCGCTCACGAAGGCACTCACACTCACTACTTTACCTGCAAGCTGCTTTTGAAGGTCTGTGATATTAAAGGTACCCACCCCGCTTCGGCCTACCAGCATACTGGCATTGGATGCCTCAAAAAAGGATTCGTCTGGAACGAGTGAAACACCGCCCGGGCTGGAAGCCACAAATCGAACTTCGTCCTCTTTAAAATCAGTGGGCTTCATCAAAACGCGTATCCCGTTTCCGAGGACAATCTGCGTGACGCCCAATGTATCAATTTCCGATCGCTCGGTAATGGCCCCTGGAGGCGCAACGTCAGAAATCAACGGTTGGTCATTGATTTCATCCACCCAGGGCTCTACGTTCATGCCTTCTACTTTTTCGAATATAGAAGAAAGTTCAATTTCAGTCGGCGGCAGCAATCCTTCCTTTTCGGGCATAGTAACCATGATGACCCGATTCTTGGCTGCCACAAATTCGGCAGCAAGCGCATTGATTTCTTCAACAGTTATGCCAGGCATGATGTCTTGCACCAGGTTGTATTCAAACTCGATACCCGGTGCCGGAATGGCTTCAAGGAAGTGGCTCACATATTCGCTTGCGTGGCTTGAAGAAGACGTCGTCTCGCGCTCGTTGAAAGCTCGTAAGTACGCCCGTAAGGTTTGTCTCTTTTGCCGATCCAATTCAGTGGCCGTAAATCCATGATCTCGTACACGCTTTGCTTCAATCAATAGGGATTCCAGGCCAGCTAAAACGCCGTCGTCTTGTACCTGTGCTCCCATGCTGTGATAAGATGAGGTACGCACAAGACTTCCCTTAGACACACTGGCTCCTACAAACGGCGGCTCAGGCTTACGAGCAATTTCCCCAAGCCGTTTGTTTAGCATGCTGGTAAAGAACCGGCCCACGATGAGGTTTCGATACTGCTCTGCCGTCTCAAAATCTTCCGAATCGCGCTTATAGTACGTTGACACAGTAGTAAAGGGATATTCGGGATCTGTGATGATGGCAAAGAGTGTTGAGTCGTGCCCGGGCACTTCATACTCCGTTCGCTCTACTTCTTCTGATGGATTCGTTAAATTGCCGAAGTGATTAATGATCTTTGATTCCACATCATCCATATCAAAATCACCGACCGCAACAACAGCCATCAAATCAGGGCGATACCAATCACGGTAGTAGTCCTTGAAAGCCGAGTAATCTGCGTTTTTCAGAATGGTTGTGTCCCCAATAGGCAATCGTTGCTCGTAGCGAGATTCATGCAGCAGCACAGGAAGTGTTTGCTGCTGGATGCGCCCCCCTGCATTTTGGGTACTACGCCTCCATTCTTCAACGACCACACCACGTTCCTTATCAATCTCTTCTGGATCGAGGGTAGCAGCAAATGCCCAATCCTCGAGGATATCAAACGACTTCTCAAAGATGTCTGTACTATCGGTAGGGATGGTTAACATGTATACCGTTTCATCAAAAGACGTATAGGCATTTACATCCGCTCCAAAGCGCATACCCGTGCGCTCCAGGAAATCGACCAGTTCTGATTTCTCGAAGCGCTCCGTTCCGTTAAATAACATGTGCTCAACAAAGTGAGCGATACCCAGTTGGTGATCATCTTCCTGAAGGGAACCGGCATTAACTACCAGGCGAAGCTCTGCTCGTTTTTTAGGCTCCTCATTGTAGCGAATGTAATAGCGAAGGCCATTGCCCAACGTATCAACACGCACTTTCGGGTCCAGAGGGATCAGTTCATCTGCATCACTAACCGGAGCATTTAACGGGTCATTTAAAAGATTCTCGGCTTCCTCCGATACTGATGCGGTACTTTCTTCTGATGGTGAGATTTCAAAAGCACGTTCAGGAGTGGCACAGGAGATGAGACTCAGGATGAGGGCAATACAAAAAGCTTTGCTCAGATTCATGTTTATAAATCTTAATTCCAAAATAACGGGGCGCTTATTAGTCAACGCAGAACCAGATAACGGGTTCTGTTGTTGATATTACGTGAATCACTGTAAAAGATGCTCTATCCTCGTATCTTTGGTATAGACAATGTGGGAAGGTGTTCATAATACGGTCGTTCCGTATCACTATTTGTTATTCAACTTTTTAATTTCACAGGTCAATCGTGCGTCTCCATCATCGAACATATATCAAAGGTCCTGAACACGATTGGGTTGTATTCGTCCATGGTGCCGGAGGGAGTTCTTCGATCTGGTTCAAACAGGTGAGAGCCTACATTCCCCACTTCAATGTACTCCTGGTTGATCTGCGTGGTCATGGTAAGTCTCAGACGCTGACGAATCCGCAGCGCATGCTCAATTACACGTTTGAGGAAATCAGCCGCGAAGTGTTGGACGTATTGGATCATCTAAATATAGAGAAAGCACACTTTATAGGCGTTTCGCTTGGATCCATCATAATCCGGACCATCAGTGAGTTGGCTCCTGAGCGAGCCTCTTCTATCGTGCTTGGTGGCGCAGTGGTTCGATTGAATTTCCGGTCTCGCTTTCTGGTAGGTGTTGGCCATTTGTTTAAGCGCGTCATCCCCTACTTATGGCTCTATAGCTTGTTTGCGTGGATCATCATGCCTCGTAAACGCCATAAAGAATCGCGCTTGCTCTTTATCAACGAAGCGAAGAAGCTTTGCCAGAAAGAATTTGTACGGTGGTTCAAGCTTACAAACGAAGTAAATCCCCTTCTTCGTTTTTTTCGAGAGAAAGAGCTACCTATTCCTACCCTGTATCTGATGGGTGATGAAGATCACTTATTTTTGCCCCCCGTTCGGTCTCTAGTCAGGCAGCACCAGCACAGCTATTTGACCGTAATCGACAATTCAGGACACGTTTGCAACGTTGATCAGCCGGAAACCTTCAACCGCCTTTCTATCGACTTTATAAAATCACATCCCATCATCAAAGTACAATCCCTCGCTTAAGTCCTCGTTTTCCCGGGTCGATACAGTCAGAGTTCCGTCAGTACAGGAGCTCCATCAGATTCATTGTGCCTACCCATACAAGATCTTATGCCGAATAAGGTTAATCAGTACGTCGATATCCCCATATCTCAAGACAGTTTCGCTCCCCCTTCGGCCAAGAGTCACCTATCTCAATACAAGGAGCAAGTCCAACAAGTCCCTCCTTTACCTTCTTTCTGCGATCAAGTTATTGAGACCATCCCGAATTCTCTTTTTGGGCGGGACAGAATGGTGCACATTGCACAGGTACTGGAAAAGATTAGCAAAAGCCAGATAGTCGAACTTCAGGCTATTATCGAGTATTTCATGCGGTTCATGCTTGAAAAAGGCGCCAGTGACCTCGACATGGGAGGCCCTGCATGTAATAATTGCATCTGGCTTCGCATTGATGGACATAAACGAAAACATATTGAATTGGGATACTACACGCCCGATCAAACGAACGTTTTATTGCTAAGTCTACTAACGGAGAGCCAGCGAACCGATTTGTTAGGAACCTACGCGCTGGACATTTCAAGGCAGATAAAAGCAGGAAAAGATGGAGGTGTATGGCACCGGTACAGAACAAGTATGTACTTTGACAATGAGCATCTTGCTTTTAACATAAGGGCTATTGCAAACGAATTACGCCCCATCGACTCTTTAGGCTTCCACCCGACAATCAAGCAAGGGCTCATGTTTGACCATGTTCGCGACGGCCTAACCCTAATTACAGGTGTTACGGGGTCAGGAAAGAGTACGACCCTTGATACAATCGTCGACGAAAACAACAGCCGAGTCGACGGCCATATTGTCATCATTGCAAAGCCAATCGAATTTATCCACCTCTCTAAACGATCCATAGTACGCCACCGTGAAGTAGGTAAAGACGTCGCGTCGTTCCATCAAGGCGTTGTTCAGGCTTTACGTCAGGACCCAGACATTATTGTCATTGGGGAAATGCGAGATCCGCAAACGATCTCTGCAGCTCTTGAGGTAACAGATTCAGGACACAAAGTCTTTTCTACACTCCATACAAGTTCAGCGGTGGAAAGTGTTGCCCGTATAGTGGCTGAATATGACAAAGCAGAACAAGAGCGGGTAAGGAATCGTCTCGCTGACGTATTGCGGTGCATCATATCCCAAAAACTACTACCCAAAATAGGCGGAGGTCGTGTGCTTGCTAAAGAAGTCCTCTGGGTAACTCCGTCTGTTCGGGCAGCCATTAAAGGCAACAACCTCGACGAGATCTACCAAATGATGTGGGAGGGTCGTGCACAAGGCCAACACACCTTGGAGCAAGACCTCTTCCGCCTCATGAAACAAAGGATGATCGATAGAAACGTCGGGATGGATTACGCGAATAACAAGAAGCGCCTCGCGCAACTGTTGGGGATGATGTAACCCCTCTCTTTGGGACATCTCCCCTTCGTAGGGGAGAAATGGTCTGGACCTGGAATGGATTGTTATTCCCCGACATACGTACGCAGCGTCTCTGCAAGCCTCTCCCCTCTTAGTTCGCCCTCTTTGGCTACAATAACACCTTCAGGGTCAATTAAGAACGTTGTAGGATATCCGGTGATTTTATAAGCTTCAAGAACGGCACTAAGGGAATCGTTGCCTTGCCGTTGCACTATTTGCGTCCAGCGCAACTGTTCTTTTTCAACAAATACACGCACGGAATCCGGATTGTCGTTAGCCACGGCCAAAATATCAAACTGATCCCGCGAATAGGCATCGTAAGCCCCCTGTAAGTAGGGAATCTCCTCGATGCAGGGGCTGCACCAGGTCCCCCAAAAGTCGATCAAAACGTGCTTTCCGTAATAATCAGAGAGGTGCAGGGTCTTCCCCTCCAGGGTCTGCGCATTAAAACCCGGTGCAATCATGCCTATTCGAAGGCCAATATTCTCCGTCTCTACCCGATCAAGGACGAGTAAGCTTCCGGCCCGATCTATGGAAGTGAGCCGAAACGAATCTTCTCCAAGGCTGATGACTTCTCCCATTTTATACGGTTCGGGAATAGGTGGGTAATGTCCATCGGGAACGGCTTCGCTTGTTTCTTGAAGTTGTTCTTGCCTGCGTTTTACCTGAGCTTCTGCGTGTTCAGGGAATGCAGTTTCCTTCTTTTGATAGGGCTCTACCCAAATACGGGTATAGTCGTCTTCGAATATACCCGCATAGACAAGATTTGTAGCCCACCATGCATACTCCTGCCCCTTGTATGAAAGGGTACCCCTGTTATGTAACTCACTTCCAAACCACACCGCTCCCGTAGACGCCATTGAGGGTGGCACAGCAGGATTTACCACGATAGGAACGGGGACCTCTTCTATGTTTACGCCATTGTACATCTCAACGTTGACAGGTACGCGAGGCATGGATCTAAAGATTTCTCGCGCACTTTGATCAGGATCTCTGGCAGGAAGTTGATAGACCTCTTCATCCGAAAAGTCCTCGTTGTTATTGGTGTCAAACAACAGCACCTGCACGCTGTCTGACGTCCATCCAACAGCGAAATACACCTCTTGATCGACAAATTCAGGTGTAAATCCAGATGTATCGAAATCAGCACCCGCCCAATCGAAGAACTCCGTACTATCTATCACTCCCGTTTTATAGGCTTGATACCTCAATTGCTCGTAATGCATATGCTCAGAAAAAATCCTGATGTCTAACAACGAGTCTGGGAGGCCTGTCACGGGCTGCCGCATGCGAGCGCTAAAACCCGTACTGGAAGAGTCTTCAGGATTAACAATGCTTGAATAATGCCCAAAGGGGCTGTCCCCTTCTGCAACTGCCAGCTCTACCTTAAGTACATCTGTATCTTGATCCATGAGCTGGCAACCGAAGGCCAAGACGCCCATCAGGAGGGCACACAAAAGAGATAAACAACGCATTGGAAAAATTCTAATGATATACAATTAATAATTGAAGCTTATACCTATTCCTTTTCTAAAAGAAGCCCTGCCGCTTTCCCTTTTTCAAAACAGCTTAATTCAAGGCCCCTTTGAAGAAGTAACTTTCTCACTTTGTTTTACTCACGGCTCACTTGAAGAACAAAATTTCTCACTTTATTTTACCCGCGGCTCACTTGAAGAGGAAAACTTCTCACTTTGTTCTGCTCACGGCTTCCTTGAAGAAGTAACTTTCTCACTTTGTTCTACTCACGGCTTCGTTGAAGAGGACGTTTTCTATCGCTAATCTCTTCCCGGCTTCCTTGACTTCAACAAATCCTAAAGAGAACGTCTTACCCACCACCTTCAATGAAAGCAAAATCAATCTATTTATATGCCACATAGACCCGTTATTATACATACAGCATTTTGCCTTGCCTTGCTCTTCTCCTGCCAGAAGGCGCCATCCATTCTCTCACCTACTGAAGCTGTTCAGACCTATTACGACGGAATTAACGCATTCGACTTTGACCTAACGCGGTCTGTGCTGACTGACAGCATTGCATTGATCGAAGGAGAATACCAAAGCCTACTCTCTCAGGAGCAGTACTACACCCTGTTTCAATGGGATTCTGTCTTTGTCCCTCAAGTCACACTGTCAAATATAAAGGAAGAAGGAAACCAGGTCACTGTCCTGGTTTCCTTCTTCCTCTGTTCGATTGGCTTATCTGGATCATGCCCCGCATTCTTGCAATACTACATTTATCGTTGAATCTGGCAAAATTCAATCTCTCGAAACGGGTGAATGCCCGGAAGAGAGCCGGCCTATCTGGGAATCAAAGCGAGATACACTGGTTACCTGGATCGATGCAAATCATCCTGAATTAAACGGCTTCATACACGATTTGACGAAAACAGGCGCAGAGAACTATGTAAAGGCTATTCGCCTCTATGAGGATAGAATGTCACATTCTACAACTCAATAACCTCTACAGTCATCCCCTCAGACTCCCACTTCGATGTTTTCTGCTCAAGTTGTTCTTGCATAAAGTCGCCTTTAGCCAACATACCATCGTACCATCGCTTCGGTTTTCGGCTCATTTCGCGGAGGGTACCGTTTTCGACTACAAGAACAAGCGTCCAGTCCGTTTTTAACCCAGGCTGTAGGAGATCATAGGTCATCCACTCCTGCACGCCAACTATTGATGCATCCTTCTCTACCCTGACTTCAATATGTTGAAGGGGATCATCATCAAAATAACTGGGGATTTGATCCATCGGTGTCGAGAGCAAAAGACGTTCATGATCATCGAGACTTCGCGGAAAAGGATAAGGGGGGGCTCCAAGTTCTACCTGACAGGCTCCAACTGCTACCAGCAGGATCACTAAATAAAGCTTTTTCATTCTTGAAAAGTATTCGAATTGAGTGTACTCAATCATAACATAAAATGTACGAAACATTGCTTCCAAAGTTGCTTGATATTAGGAGAGTATCAGGGCATTTCTTGCACAATTTAAGTACATTAAAACCCTCCTCCTCTCAGCATGCAGGCCAACCCCATGTCCTCGAACAAAAAACCCGAAACCCGAAACCCGAAACCGACGCCCCCGGAATCGCTCGATGAACTCCATATCAGCGATACCAGGAACGTAGCCGCGGGCGTCCCCTCGATCCTCTCGACGATGCGCCATGCCCGGGAAGAAATGGGATTATTCAAAGGGATGCGATTACTGAGTAAGGTGAACCAGCAGGACGGGTTTGACTGCCCTGGGTGTGCCTGGCCGGATCCTGCAGATCATCGTTCGAGACTTGGGGAATACTGCGAAAACGGTGCTAAAGCGGTCGCAGAAGAAGCGACCAAAAAACGAGTTACACCGGAGTTTTTTAAGCAATACTCGGTCGTCGAACTCGCTGAACAGCAGGACTACTGGCTTGGTAAACAAGGCCGGCTAACCCACCCTATGGTACTCCGAGAGGGCGCAACGCATTATGAGCCCATCACCTGGGATGGAGCGTTTGAGATGATTGGTAATCACTTGAAAGCGCTCGACAGGCCCGACGCAGCGGCTTTTTATACTTCAGGACGAACCAGCAACGAAGCCGCTTTTTTATACCAACTGTTTGGCCGTACCTTCGGAACGAACAACTTCCCGGACTGCTCAAACATGTGCCACGAATCAAGTGGCGTGGCGCTGACCGAAGTGATTGGCATCGGTAAAGGAACCGTCACTCTTGAGGATTTTTATCAAGCCCAGACCATCATTGTCATCGGGCAAAACCCAGGCACGAATCACCCTCGAATGCTAACAGCTCTGCAAAAGGCCAAACGAAATGGCTGTAGCATTATCCACATCAATCCTCTGCCAGAAACGGGGCTAAAACGGTTTAAACATCCTCAGGAAGTCTTCCGCTGGCTTCAGGCCGGCACGGCACTGTCCGATCAGTTTGTTCAGGTTCGCATCAATAGCGATGTTGCATTTCTTAAAGGAGTGATGAAAAGGCTTGTGGAATTGGATGCAGAAGAAAACAGCAATGCCCTGGACCATGCCTTTATCGCGGACAAAACAGAAGGGGTCGAATCGTTTCTTGAAGACCTCGAAAAGGAAGACTGGGATACCATTACGCAACAAAGCGGCGTACCACTCGATGAAATCCATCAAGCCGCTCAGCAGATTGCCTCTACGGAACGCCTCATTATCTGCTGGGCCATGGGACTTACACAGCACAAAAATGCAGTGGGTAACATACAGTCTTGCGTTAATTTACTTCTCATGAAGGGAAGCATCGGAAAACCCGGCGCTGGTGCCTGCCCTGTGCGTGGCCACAGCAATGTTCAAGGCGATCGGACCGTCGGCATCACCCCCAATCCAAAGCCGGCTTTTCTAGACGCCCTGGAAAGCAACTTTAACATATCACCTCCTCGAAACCCCGGCCTCGATACGGTCGATGCGATTCGAGCAATGCATAGCGGCGCGGTCAAAGTATTCATCGCTCTTGGGGGGAATTTTTTATCTGCAACTCCGGATACCCTCTATACCGCCAATGCCCTACACACTTGTGATCTCACGGTCCAAATATCAACAAAACTGAATAGGTCCCATCTGATCACAGGCAAACAGGCCTTGATCTTGCCTTGCCTGGGCCGAACAGAAGTGGATATACAGCAAAAAGGGGAGCAGTGCGTCAGCGTAGAGAATTCGATGGGGATTGTCCATTTATCCAAGGGGCAAATCGAGCCGGCCTCTGAACATTTGTTGAGCGAAATAGATATCGTAGCCCGTTTAGCCCAGGCCACGTTGCCATCGAATAAACGCCTAACCTGGGCAGACTGGGCAGCAAACTACGATCTCATCAGGGACACCATCTCGGTTACGATTCCAGGGTTTGAATCATACAATGAGCGGGTTCGGCAACCCAACGGGTTTTACCTACCCAACGGCCCTCGGGAAGGCGTCTTCAAAACGGATACAGGAAAAGCTAAATTTACCATCCATGCTATTCCTGTACATGCCCTCGCTAACGATCAGTACATGATGATGACTATCCGAAGCCACGATCAATACAATACCACGATCTATGGGCTTGATGATCGGTACCGGGGCCTCAAAGGAGAACGACGTGTGATTCTGATGAACCCCGAGGACATGAACGAAGCAAACCTGACTGAAAGGCAGGTTGTGCACTTGCACAGTCACTTTGAAGGAGAAACGCGAACAGCTCCCAGTTTCTACGTGGTCCCCTTCCCTATTGCTCAGCGATGCGTGGCGACGTATTTCCCAGAAACGAATGTACTCGTTCCCATCAATAGCACCGCAGAGCGGAGCAATACACCAACCTCAAAATCAATTGTTATAACGATCGAGCCGGCCTCTTGAACTTAGACCCCGTTACAGGCGTAATTCTCGCCGGCGGACAAAGCCGGCGCTTCGGCTCAGATAAAGCCCTTTTCGAAATCGATGGTGTATCCATGATTCAACGGGCTTACAATACACTCTGTAAAGTGACCTCCTCGGTGTTCATCAGTGTCGCCTCAGACCATATTCACTACGATATCCCCGCCGATCACCTTATAGACCACCCAGGCTATGCCGGTCCGCTTGCAGGCATTCATGCTGCTTTACAGGCGGCCTCAACCACCTGGGTGCTTGTGCTCGCCGTAGACCTGCCTCACGTCCAACCTTATCACCTTAGTCTTCTATTGGAAGCCCGAGCTCCTTCCGCAGACGCCATCATCTCCACCACCCAAAATCGCACACAACCCTTGTGCGCCTGCTATCACACTAGAACTCTTCCTAAACTTGAAGCCCTCCTAAATCAAAAACAGTTTCGAGTATCTACTTTCCTAAACAGCCTCAACGTAAAGCAGATCAAGTTCAATCCAGAATCCCTGATCAACCTAAACACCCCCGTACCAAGAACCCGAAACCCGAAACCTGAAACCTGAAACCTGAAATCCGAAACCCGAAACCGATCACACTAATACATTACGATCGCTACCCCTTCCCAAACAGCCACGAGTGCTCATTGATATAGGACACTTCTGGTTCGTTGACTTTAGCTATCAAAGCGAGGAAAAGCTCAGCCCTCTCTTGCATCACTGTATCCGCAAAGAAATCGTCCGTACTTGCTTGAGTTGCTTCGACGAGGATTTCTTCCTTCTCGACAACGAGAACGTCATCCGTATATGGCTCCATAATTAGATATACTGGTTGTTTTAACACAACACCAATCTACTCAATACCCTTTTCCCGTACATACATGGTTAGGCATTAAAACGCGTCCAGTGATCTTGGGGTAGTAGCATCGCTAAAGCACCACAGGCCACTCGTCATAAACTGGTACCTTGCAAGCGTCAAAAGCCCATCACCCAGGAAGCCTGCAGCTTATGATAGAACCACCTAACGGAGGAGCACCATTCCTTTGATTGCATAATATTCACCGGCCGTCAGCACATAATAATAAGTACCAGACGAAAGCCGCTTGCCAGACTCATCTTCGCCATCCCATGAAACGGTCTGCAATCCACTTGAGGCTGATTGGTTATCCATGAGGGTAGCAACTCGCTGCCCGAGTACGTTGTGAACAAACAGGGAAAGCAGGGCCGGCTTTTGGAGATGGAATCGAATTTCTGTTGACGAGGAGAAAGGATTAGGGAAATTCTGATACAGTTCGGCGAAGGCAGGGACTTCTTGTTCCACAGCAACGGCACGCCCCTGGACGTCAATAATATTGCTCGGGCTGCTCTCTATAGAGTTTCGACTCACTGAAGTGACGAAATAATAATACGGTGCTTGTGCAATCCCAGGTTTATCGACATAAAACGTATCCCCTGTTACAGCAAGCATGTGTTGAGGATCGTTCATAAAGTCCGAGGGATCACCAAAATCCTCCGTGAGCACTCGATAAACGGCGTATTTTGATTGATTGAGATCTTCTGTGCTCTCCCAGTTAAGCGTTATTTCATCGGTTGCCGTCCATGCGAATTGCAGGTTCACTGGCGGATCGGGCGCTTGCATATCTTTCCAATCCATGGGAGGTGTCAGGGCCGGAAAACGGAACAGGTCTGTCTCGAGGCTATCGGCAAAGCCTTTGGATAGGAAATCGGTGATGTTCTTACTTCTAAAAAAGACGCTTCCCTGTATTGCTTCATGGCGCCTGTTGAAGCGCACCTGGTTGGGGACTTCACTCTCTGAATAAAGGGTACTGGCGAAGGTATTAGGGTCTGATCGGTAGAGGCCGTGCCCTGTATACAGATGCCTTCCGTTCGTTTGTGAGGCCCACCAGGGAGCGAGTTTTCCATAATCTTGCGCCCCCCCAAAGGCCCAGTATAACTGAGGCGCAATGTAATCGATCGTCTGTGCATCTAGCCAGGCAAGCGCATCCCCGTAGATTACATTCGCCGCATCCAGGCCAACGATACCACTTGGCACACCGTTTCGCCAGATCCCAAATGGGCTTATACCGAACTTCAGGTAGGGCTTGATAGCCTGCAAACTGTCAGACACCTGCTCAATGAGCAGGTTTACATTATCCCTCCGCCAGTCACCCATGTTGGTAAAACCACGGTTGAACGCATTAAAGGTGTTGATGTCCTCAATCGTAATGGTGTTGGGCGGATAGGGGTAAAAGAAATCGTCAAAATGCACCCCGTCGATATCATACCTGCGCGCCACATCCATAATGACTTTGGTGACATGATCTCTTACCTCCTGCAGCCCAGGGTCCAGCAATACCAGGTTGCCAAAGGCCAGGGTCCAATCCGGTTGTGTTTGTGTAATATGATCCGGGCTATTTGTATATCCAGATCCTCTAATGGCTCTATAGGGATTAAACCAGGCATGCAATTCCATTCCACGCCGATGCGCTTCCTCAATGATCAGATCGAGCGGGTCAATAAAGGGATCAGGGGCCGCTCCTTGCTCTCCTGTAAGCCAGAACGACCATGGTTCGAGCCCAGGTAGGTATAAAGCATCAGACTCCGCACGTACTTGAAAAATGAGCGCGTTGATGCCGGCATCTTGTAATGCATCCAGCATCTCGGTCAGCGTAGCTTCTTGTGATGCCGCAGATGCGTTCTGGTCTGGCCAATCCAGGTTCAGCACGGAAGCCATCCAGGCACCCCTAAACTCATACTTTGGAAGAGGATTTTCCTGCGCTCTCAATGGCATTACGGCCAGAAATACAACAACCATAAAGAGTGTACTTCGCCATACTTGCTCTCGATAAACACGTCTCATCCAGTACCTTCTCGATTAGGGGGTTATGGTCACAGGCGCAACATACAGGTAGAGAAATTTTAACGCAAGCTTTTTTAAGTGTGCAAGAAATTCGATCTCTTTTTCAAGAATCGAAATTGACCATTTCGCTCATTGACCGGGCAAAGAACGTTTATTAAACAAATATAGAAAATTCTTCAGATTCGCTTTAGATATCGGGCCAAAATCGCCGATTAATACATTACCACCGACGCCCTCTTGTTACAATTTGCACAGGAATCAGACTATTGCTTATGGAAAGCTTGGCACCTAATCCTACTGTTGACAGCCAGAGCCAGCTTGAGGCCATCCACCGGTCACAGGCCGTTATAGAATTTTCACTCGATGGCACCATCGAGCATGCTAATGACAATTTTCTTCAAGCGGTGGGATATCGCCTTGAAGAAATTCAAGGGAAGCACCACCGCATCTTTGTTGATCCAGAGTATGCAGATTCTGAAGAATACAAATTATTCTGGGATGAGTTAAAAAAAGGCGAGTTTAAAGCCGGAGAGTTCAAGCGCTTCGACAAAAGCGGAAACACAATCTGGATCCAGGCCTCCTACAATCCTGTATTCGACTCGGAAGGCAATCCTAGTGGAGTCGTCAAGTTTGCCTCTGATATCACTGAAAGAAAGATTCAAGCAGCTAAATCCCAAAGCCAGCTTGATGCTATTAGTCGATCCCAAGCAGTAATCGAGTTTGAGCTTGATGGCACAATCGTCCGAGCAAACGATAACTTCCTTTCTGTAACAGGATACACGCTCGAAGAAATAAAAGGGCAGCACCACAGGATCTTCTGTGACCCCGGATATGCGAGTTCCAGTGACTACAAGGTCTTCTGGGATGAGTTAGGTGAAGGTAACTTCAAAGCCGGCGAGTTCAAGCGATTTGATAAGAGGGGCAACACGGTCTGGATTCAAGCTTCGTACAATCCCGTGTTTGATTCGGAAGGCAACCCGACAGGTGTTGTTAAGTTTGCCTCTGATATTACAGAAAGAAAGCTTCAGACTGCTCAGTCAGAAAGCCAGCTTGTCGCTATTGGTAGATCTCAAGCTGTAATCGAATTTGAGCTTGACGGAACGATCAAGCATGCAAATGAGAATTTCCTGGCTGTCACCGGCTACACGCTCGAAGAAATAAAAGGACAACACCATCGGATCTTCTGCGCCCCTGAGTATGCGAATTCCAGTGACTACAAGGTCTTCTGGGATGAATTAGGCCGTGGCGAGTTCAAAGCTGGTGAGTTCAAACGATTTGACAAAAGTGGAAATACGGTCTGGATTCAGGCTTCCTATAATCCTGTATTCGATTCTGAGGGTAACCCTACGGGTGTTGTCAAATTTGCCTCTAACATCACCGAAAACAAACTGCATTCGGCTAAGTCTGAGAGCCAACTCAATGCCATCGGTCGTTCCCAGGCTGTCATTGAGTTTAAGCTTGACGGTACGATAGTTCACGCAAATGATAATTTCCTCGCAGTGACAGGATACACACTTGGTGAAGTACAAGGACAGCACCACCGGATCTTCTGTGACCCAAACTATGCAAACTCCAGTGAATACAGACTATTCTGGGATGAGTTAGGTAACGGTCAATTCAAAGCCGGTGAATTCAAGCGATTTGACAAAAGCGGAAATACCGTATGGATTCATGCCTCCTACAATCCTGTATTTGATTCGGAAGGCAACCCAACAGGCGTTGTTAAGTTTGCCTCTGATATCACCGAAAGTAAGCTGCATTCGGCTAAGTCTGATAGCCAGCTAGATGCTATCAGCCGATCTCAAGCAGTAATTGAGTTTAAGCTTGACGGCACCATTGTACAGGCAAATGATAACTTTCTTCAGGTTACCGGTTACCGTCTTGAAGAAATACAAGGACAGCATCATCGAATCTTTTGTGACCCAAGCTATGCAAATTCCAACGAATACAGGTTGTTCTGGGATGAGCTACGAAAAGGTCAGTTCAAGGCTGGTGAGTTCAAACGATTTGACAAGAGTGGCAATGCAGTCTGGATCCAAGCCTCCTACAATCCTGTATTTGATTCGGAAGGCAACCCAACAGGCGTTGTTAAGTATGCCTCTGACATTACCGAGCAAAAAAAGCAGGCAACCTTTTATCAAAGCCAGATAGAAGCGATAGGCCGATCCCAAGCTGTCATTCAATTCGACTTAAATGGAAATATCGAATATGCCAACGATAATTTCCTAGCTGTAACAGGGTACCGACTGGAAGAAATTAAAGGCAAACATCATCAGATATTTTGCGATCCAGAGTACACGCGAAGCCAGGAGTATACATATTTCTGGGACGACCTTCGAAATGGCAAGTTTTCCAGTGGTGAATACAAGCGCTTGACCAAGCATAATGAAGAAATCTGGATTCAGGCGACGTACAACCCGATCTTTGATGCCGAAGGCAATCCGATGAAAGTGATCAAGTATGCATCTGACATTACGGAACAGGTCAAGAACACGCAGCGCCTCAATGATTCCGTGGACAGCATGCTAACTGTGGTAGAGGCTGCCTCTAAAGGAGATCTCAGGGTAGCCATCAATGTAGATGGCACAGATGCAATTGGAAGGATGGCCCATGGCTTGAAGACCTTTATGGATACGGAGAAAGAAACCATCAAGAAGATTACGGAGAGTGCCGAAAAGCTCTCTCAATTCGCTAATCACTTGTTCGACTTAAGCACCACGCTATCTGAGAAAGCCAAAGAGTCATCGAACCAAGCGACTACGGCTTCTCAATCTGCCAATGAGATCAGTCAAAACATTCAAACCCTGGCAGCGGGCACCGAAGAAATGACCGCCAGTATTGGCTCGGTTTCCAACAGCGCTGAAGAGGCATCGAAAGTAGCCGATGAGGCTGTTGATCACGCCAAAAAGACGAATGAACTGGTCGTTGCTCTTGGGGAAAGTAGTCAGGAAATTGGCAGTGTTATTAAAGTGATCACATCGATTGCCCAGCAAACCAACCTCCTTGCACTAAACGCGACTATTGAAGCTGCACGCGCTGGTGAAAAAGGGAAAGGATTTGCTGTAGTTGCAAATGAAGTGAAAGAGCTTGCCAAACAAACGGCTCAGGCTACAACTGAAATCAGCGATAAAATTGATGCCATCCAGAAGAATACGGGAGGCGCAGTTTCGGATATCTCACAGATCAGTGATACCATTCACCAGATCAGCGATTTCCAAACGATTATTGCAACAGCGGTAGAAGAACAGTCTACCACAACTTTTGAGATGGCCAGAAATGTAAGTGACGCGGCCAACGGAAGTACTGAAATTGCGCAAACGATTCACTCGGTGGCTCAATCAACACAATTTACGTTGGACAGCACGATGGAAATCAATGAAGTTGTGAATGAATTAAAACACACCGCGCAAGTTCTCAATAATGTGGTTATGGGTTATTCCATATAAGCTGCTGAGTACACAGCACCCACAAAAAACGGCTAAAAACTCCAGGTATCTCTAGCTTGGGAGCAACAAAAAACGGGTTTCGGAATCACCAGCCGAAACCCGTTTTTTATGCTCATAGATACATCAATCGTGGGTCCATTTTATCTGAAATTCGATTTCTTCTTCGTTGCCGGTGCGTTCATGTTCTATATTGTATTCAGCTCGAACAGGCACGTAGATGCGTTCGCCCGCAATTTGAATTTCAAACTTTTCCCCTTTCTCCAACGCATCTGCCAATCGGCGAAGCTTAGCTACGTACTGGGAAACAGGGTAGCCTTTTTCTATATCGCGACTTTCTTTTTCACTCATTGTATTTCAAGGTTCAATCATACGAATCTGTTGGATTAGTATGATTGCGTTTCGGGTTTCGGGTTTCAGGTTTCGGGTTAAGAAATTGAAAAGAACAGGGAGTGAACGTCAAGCAATGACCCTAGAATCAAGAATATGACCAAGGTCAGTTCGGAAAAAATGCTCTCTGGAATGCTCCAATAGTATAAACTCGGTCTTCCCTGGCTCCGACCAGGGATCCATACAAGGCTCAAGCAGGTGAGTTGATCCGATGTCCTGCTTGGATCCCAAATCAAGTTTGGGACGACCGGCCAATAGACTTCAGGTATTCTAAATCTTATCCCTACTCGCTTACATATTCAAGCAAATCTCCAGGCTGGCAATCTAGGGCTTTACAGATGCCGGAGAGGGTTGAGAATCGGACGGCTTTTGCGTGGCCGTTTTTTAGAATCGATAGGTTGGCTACGGTTACTCCTACGTCCTCAGCGAGTTGTTTAAGGGTGATTTTTCTATCAACAAGCAGGCGATCAAGGTGCACATTAATTTTCATAGCTACACAGTGAGATCTTGTTCGACTTGTAGGTCAGTCCCATATCTAAATGCATCAGACACAACTACAAAAAGAAGCCCTGCCATCAAGATCCATCCTGATGCTGGAGAGTGCACCGTTCCAAGGAGCGTAATGAATTCATCCCCCAGGAGATTTAAGGTCCCATCTTCAACAAGAGATAGGAAAAGACGCTCATGGACGACTTGAATGATTAATAACGACACATAAGTGATAATTAAACCCACTCCTATGCTGCGTAGGCGCGCCTTGTTTTGGATAATAAAGGGAGTTCCATCAATGATGGTTTGGACAAAACGCCTGAGCATAAATAACACAAAGACCAGTAGGCAAAACTGTATAACTGACGACAGAATTCCTAACCACATCACGGCTCCACCGCCGCCTATCCAGAACGGTACAAATGTACCCCCAGCAAAAGCAACCTCGTTCCCTTCGATTTCCGTGATACCATACATGTTGGTTAGTCCATCAGTTGTAAATCCAATCTGAAGGCCAGAAAATATATAGATACTATTTAGCATCATGTTCTTCCCAAGAATAGCAGCCGCAATGATGATTCCAACGTATAAAACGGCTATGGTCAGGCTCATGTACCAGCCTAAATCGAGGAGTGTTTTTGTAACTTGAGATATGCGAGGCTTACGAATAAGTGACATGATAAACATCTTTAACCTTGTTGACAATCATCAATAACATATTGTTATTCGATATGTACATATCGTTTTTCAATATGTTTCAAGAAGTTTTTGTATTGATTCTCTTTGCCGCCGGAGAGCGATAACGTCCCGCCTTGTCTTTTCGAGCCTGCCGAGAAATCTATGCTTTACCCTAGCGCAAGTGCCAACACAGAGCATAGATCCTTCGATCGCTCCGCTCCAACAGGATGACAAAACGAGACGTACTCAACAGTGATCGTCAGATTTCAAACTCTACGGTTCGCCCTTCTTGAATTGCTTGATTTGCCATGATTGCAGATGCTGTATTAATGAGTCCATTTTCCACCGTGCAAATGGTCTTCATATCCTTCTGCTGAACGTTATCTAGAAAGGAAATCAATTGGTCTCGCGTTGAGTCGCTCCCGGCCTGAATTTCGAAGGGTTTTCCACGGTGGGCCCAGGGGTCGTTACTCAATGAAAGTGTTTTGCCTGAAGTAATGGTTGCTGCAGCAGCACTTGCCTCATCCTGTTCCCCTCCTTGCCAGTCCACAGTTTCTTCCCCTCCTTCCTTGTAAAAAAGACCGGTACGTTCGGTTAGCAACAGGGTCCCTTTAGTGCCCATGATAAGTTCTGAGGCTCCTTCAAAAGCGTTGCTTTGAATCGAGGAATACGTCACCCGGGCTGTATAAGAATGGCCCTCCTTATCCTGTTTATCGTATTCATAGATACAGTATACATTGTCAAAGACTTCCCGTCCATCCTTCCAATAATCCGTTCCACCAAAAGCCGTTACACGTGCAGGAGACGTACCCAGCATCCAATTTGCGACGTCGATCTGGTGAGAACCCAATTCAGTCATCAGCCCTTGTGAGTAGGGCCAATAAAGCCGCCAGTTTAGCTTTCTCTCCAGGCGTTGCCAATCAGGGTGATCCCTTTTGACCGGAACAGGCCGGCGCCAGTCACCATTGCGATGCCACTGCGCTTTGATAGAAAACACATCGCCCAACATCCCCGTTTGCACCATGGCCTTGGCCTGCCGGTAGATCGCACTGGCTCTACGTTGTAATCCTACCTGAAAAATCGTGTTGTGTGCCTGCACAAGCTTCACCAATTCCTGTGCTTCGGCCACTGAATAGCACATGGTTTTTTCGCAGAACACATCACAACCGGCATGAATAGCATCTCTACAAACGGCATAATGGAGATATAAGGGAACTGCCACAATAACAGCATCGATGGCTTCTTTTTGAAGCATCTCCTCATAGTGGAGATAGTTCCTCGCTTGTGGCCCGGCTGCTTCTCCTCCACGTGTCAAGTGAGGCTCATAATCATCACATACCGCTACAATATTAGCCCGTTCTATTGTTGAGAGTTTCCGCACCAGGTCCGTGCCTCTTCCTCCTGTACCGACTACAGCTACCTTGACTGGCGGGTCATCGGAAAAAGAAGGATGCTGCAAGGCTAATCCTGTAAGTGCAAAGGCTGCAGTGTGACCAAGAAAATCTCTTCGATTCATGGTTTTGTTGATTTTATGCCCAGCCAATTTCTGATGCCCCGTCTAACACACCAGAAAAGGCCTCTTCTGCCTGTTCTCTTCCCATAGCCAACAATGCTGTCGTCCACACTTCGGCATCAAGGGCTGAGGGTGACAGGACCCAACACGCATCGGCTTTTTGTATGGCCTGGTTCTGATGAGGATCAACAATATCAGCGACCAATTCATCGTCGGGCATCGTTGCGGAGTAGGAAAAACCCTGGTTTAATAATGACCGGCGGTGGATTATCCTACTGGGGTCCTTAGCATGAGGAATATCTACCGTCCAAGGGTCTCCATTCTCCTGGTGCCCCATTGCCAGTACTGAGCTACCGCCCCCGTGTACGCAGGCCGATGCGATACCAAACGAGCGTAGTAATTCCGCAATACGGTCGAGCGCATATCCTTTTCCATATCCTCCTAAATCGAGAGACACGGTATCATGTGCAAAATGGACGGTACGCTGTTCTTCATTCAGGGTAAATGGAGCCGCTTTTTCACTGCCTATCGGACGCACGTTCGAAGCATATGCGATATTGAAATATCCGTTTGTTCGATGTGCCCAATGTTGGCAGTTCTGCAAAATGGTAAAGAGTTCGATTTCTATTCGCACAGGCCGTTCAACCGCCTCTCGATTAACACGTGCAATCTCTGCTCGCGAATCGTATCGCGACAACAGCAATTCAAGGCGATCTACTTCTTCCCAGGCTTTAAACGCAACGGATTGCAAATGGCCTTTGTTATCACCGCGCAGCCATAGCTGGAAGAGCGTCCCCATAGCAGTATGACTGAAGCAGCACGTCATGCATAGCACCGGATTTCGTATACATGAGCGTCTGGTTCACCATTGGTCGCTGAGATCACCAGGCGAACAGATTGAGTAGATATCGGGGCGAAGGAATGCCGGCGTAATCGCTGATGGTTACCTGTAACCGAAGCAACCGTTGCCCATTCATTACCAGGAGACAAAACGTGAACCTGGTAATCACGGACCGTTTCGGGTTGGGCAGAACGGATCATGTGCTTGTCGTGTTGGTCGGCTGAGGTAAGGGTAAGTTCTCGCTTAAAGCCAGTATCAAAGGTAACCTGTACGTGCCGGATGGGGTGTGCTTCATCCCAGTCGAGTTGAATCCAGGCACCCTTCGAAGCCAGGGGTGCGCTCCATCGATGCCAAAAGGTATCTGGGGCGTCTCGAACAATCCCGTCAACTACGTTGGTTGCTTTGGTCCCTTTATTTTCTCCAGAGGCTGTAATCCGCGCAGTGCGGGCAAGATCGGTTTCGTCCTGGTTCGTTCGGTGTTTAATGGTTTGGTCATCCCTGAGCAATTGGTCTTGCAGTTCCTTCAACCGTTCCTTGTTCTGGTACAACTGACGTGGAGTCATATTGTACCGGCAGCAAAATGCGGCCGCTGTGCCTGCAGCTTGCCCCATAACAGCACACGTTGCCATTACCCGGGTAGAGGTAAAGGCAACATGGCTGCAACTGGCATTTCGGCCGGCCATAAAGAGGTTCGACAGGTCTTTGCTATACAACGAACGCAGCGGAATATTGTATACCTCTGGAAGGGCTATACTGACAAAAGGCTTTTTGTCATAATCATCAAATCCACCTGGAGGATGTTCGTCGAGCCCCCATCCACCAATGGCCACTGCGTCCTCGAAATCACCATTGAGCCCCATCAGGTCTTGTTGCGTGAGGATGTGATCGCCTTCAATCCGCCGGCTTTCTCTTTTGCCCGGCATCATACCGACCCAGTCCAATGCCCAGTTCGCCGAAGACGGGTATTCTCCGCTGTTCTTGATATAATCCCAGACTCCCGTAACAATAGCCAACAACTCATGCCGGATGGTTTCGTTGTCTTTGATTGTATCCAGGTGCCCTCCCCATTCAATCCACCAATAGCCGTATTCCCAGCTTCCAATACCCCGGTGTTGCAAGTGTTTGGGTTCAATGGTACGGGCCCATGAAGGCGCCTTGTAGGCAATCGGTTTTCCGAAATCCCTCGCGGTGAAGAGAATGCTGCTACCCAGTGTTTCTTTGCCAGGGTTTTCCCACGCCAATGGTTCATTAAAGGCATCCCGGGATTCATGCCCCCAGTGGATGGTAGCGCCAGATTCCAGTGCCAGGCGGCCATCACCGGTACAATCTGCAAAGAAGTCCGCTTTTATCCGATACAATGTTTCCGTTTTATCACACCGAGCCATAACGCGCTGAAGGGCTCCTTCGTCTACCTCTGCTGCATACAGAGCCGTATCCATGAAAAGCGTAATATTAGGTTCACTCGTAACCTTGTCATACAGCAACAGGTCCCACATCTCCCAGCATCGTTGAGGATTATTGACGGCATCATCTAGCCGTAATTCTTCGATAATGCCCCCTTCCCGCCATCCCGGACGCCCTCTGTGCATATTAGCGCCAACAATGTGCATTTTTACTTCACTGCTGGAATTACCGCCTAATCGAGAACGGTCCTGCACAAGAATGACCTTAGCTCCATTTCGTGCAGCAGCCAGAGCAGCACAAACGCCTGAAGGGCCTCCACCTGCTACCAGAACATCGCATTCGATATCCAGAAGCCGCATGTGGGGTTCGCCATCAAATCGTGTATCGGCGCGCCCTTTGGGATACGCGGCTTCGCGTATTGATACAGGTTCGTGATCGGAAGACGCTGGTACTTCTTCATCGTCAATGACTACGGCTAAGGAATAGGTTGCCGGAAGTAAAAGCGAAGACTGTAAAAAAGAACGACGGTTGAATTGTCTTTGGGAATCGGACATAGGGGAGGCCTTTCGTGGTGCATCAAACAGTTCATACTAATCAACTAGATTTGATTAATCAAATCAACCATCTCGCATCCACATGAAAGCAATACACCTTTGGTGGCCAGGGGCCTCTTCTTCCCTTTTTAGTCGTCTTTATCTATCCATCTCTTATATACAGACTGAGCTACATCTCGAATTGCCTTGGAGGGTTGCAAAAATTCAGGTGGCGGAGGATAGGCGCAGCGATCTATCAGTTTAAAAATGCGCTCTTTCATCTCCTTATTCGAGCCGCAGGAGCGCTGCACAAAAGCGCTGCGTTTTGACGGGTCCAGAGAAAGTGCAGCATCGATGATGAGATTGAGTTGATCCAGTTCAGGGTCCTTATCGGGCTTGATCACGCGTGCTGGTTTGAAGTGTCTTTTTTGATCAAGAACACGATTATCAGAAAGGTAGGGAGGCCCTGCCTTGTCCACGCCTTTGGGTTGCCGTCCGGATGAATGATTCATGAGAGTGAAACAAATTATAACAAATGCATGTACACGGGCTCATGCAACATCGATCCCGCTTGTAATCTATAGCGCAACCTGCCCTCGAAAACCGACAAAATTTTTTTGCCCACAGAATGTCGGCTTTTGGTGCAGTTTGTCGCTATTGTGTAATACGTACAGGAAACGTTATTGCTTGAGAAGAAAAGATCCACATCCTGCCCTAAAGTCTACATGGAACAGTTCAATCGCGATATATCGCAATTGCTTCGTGCGATGCACGAGGAATCTAGCCCCGACCGGGAGTTGTTGTGGCAGCTCGTCTATGAGGAATTGCGCCGCATGGCCAGCCGTCGAATGATTTCCGAGCGCCAGGGGTTAACATTGTCAACTACTGGCCTGGTACACGAGGTCTACATCAAAATGATGGGATCCAGCAAACAAGCTGTGAACCGCGATCACTTTTATGCGCTCGCAGCAAACGCTATGCGCCAGATCTTGATTGACTATGCTCGAAAGAGCAATGCCCAAAAGCGCATTAACAAACAAAATCTAACCTCTCTTGATGAAGTAGAACACGTGCCAGGGAATAAAGCTGGCAGAACATACCAAAACCTTGACTTGATTGACCTGAACAATGCCTTAGAAGAACTAAGAGAACTGAATGCCCGATGGGCAAAAGTGGTAGAGTATCGGTATTTTGGAGGGATGACCTTTAAGGAAATCGCCGTACTTATCGATCGAGACCAGCGCACTGCTGAGCGCGACTGGGAACGGGCGCGTAGCTGGCTGTATAGCCGGCTGACGGACCCCGAATCCCTTAAAACAACCCTATCACTCAATTAAACGTTACTCCCCTATAACGGTATTCAGCCATGTCTGTCGATATTAACGAAATCATAGATAATGCTTTTGACTTAGAAGGCATTGACCGCGACGCATATCTCAATGTTGCTTGTGCCGGTGATACCCACCTGCGTGCAAATGTTGATCAACTCTTACAGGGACTCGACCAGAGCGCCCCTCCAGAATTCATGGAGGGGCCGATCCCTCTTCCGAATGTCGACTTAATCGACGATCTAGAAGGCTTCATGGACTTCCCTGCTATAAATAGCAGTCATATTATACCGGGGCAACGCATCGATGCCTATAAGGTCGTCGAGCGCCTTGGCCAGGGTGGCATGGGTGAAGTGTATCTGGCCGAACGGGACGACGGCGAATTCAAGCAACGTGTAGCGATCAAAGTCGTCCGCTCAGGCATGGCAACGGAGGAGGTATACAAGCGATTTCAATACGAGCGGCAGATTCTGGCCAATCTGTCTCACCCCCACATTGCGCGGCTGCTCTTTGGGGGAGTCACTACCGACGGGTTGCCCTACTTCGTCATGGAGTACGTCGAAGACGGCGTCCCCCTCACTGAATATTGCGACACCCACGAACTCTCCATCAAGGAACGGCTGGAACTCTTCAAGAAAGTCTGTGATGCCGTTCGATACGCCCAACGCAACCTGGTCATTCACCGTGACCTCAAGCCGTCCAATATCCTCGTAAACAAAGACGGCGTTGTTAAACTGCTCGACTTCGGGATCGCGAAATTGCTGGACTCCGAGATGGATCCGGTTACGATGTTTGAGACAACCCAGCACAAAGCCCCTTTCACCCCAGCCTATGGCGCGCCTGAGCAGGTCCGAGGAAAAGGAATCAGCGCAGCAACCGACGTCTATTCCCTGGGGATGATTCTCTACGAGTTGCTAACGGGCCGGCGCCCCTACGAACTAGAACCCGGGTGGTTAAAGCCTACGAATGTCGAACTCATCTGTGAATTTATCCCAACTGCCCCCAGTTCTATAGTTACCCGCCGCTTCATCAGCGAAGAAACCGGCGTTCAAACCACCCTCAGCGCTCTCCGCCAATCCGATCCCATCCGCCTCAAGCGCACCCTCCATGGCGACCTCGACGCCATCGTCATGAAGGCCCTCAAAAAAGAACCCGAGAATCGATATGGAGCCGTAGGCGAGCTCTACGAAGAGCTTGAACGATACCTGGAGAATCGGCCCGTCTTGGCACAGAACGATACCTTCAGGTACAGGACCTTTAAGTTTATTCAGCGAAAGCGAAGCCTGGTTTTAGTGAGCACCCTCGCCGTGCTTGCATTGGTTGGAGGGTTGGTGGCCGCGTTGTTGTCTGCGAATTTTGCAAAACAAGAGGCATCCCGAGCCAATGCGGCCAATGAGTTTATGAATGAAATGTTTGTGGCTGTAGATCCTGATCAGCTCGAGGGAGATGTATTTACGCTTCAGGACTTATTTGGGATTGGATTAGAAAAGATCGATGCCCTAGACAGCCAGCCTTTAGCAAAAGCAGAAATTCAAGGTATCATGGCAAATGGGTACCTGAACATGAGTGAATTCAGCCAGGCTGAATCATTATACAGTGCTAATATTGAGATTTATAGAAAGGCCTCACGGATTCACTCTAGAGAATTCATTAATAGCCTGGCCGGACTTGGGAGAGTGAAACGAAACCTTGATTCACCCTATGAGGCAGATTCTTTGTATAGATATGCCCTCAGCCTATCAAAGAGCAATGACCCAGAGTCCATTCTATTGCGATCTAGAATTTATAGCGACCATGCACTTATTTTGAATGATATTGAGAGCTTTGAGGAAGGTGAAGAGCAAGCTCGAACTTCTTTGGAATTAGCAAACTCCCTTAAAGGATCTGATCTTGAAGAGACAAAAGTTCAAAACCAGATTGCTATTGCATTAGACAGGATATCAACTTCATTGAGCCGACAGAGAAACTTCTCAGAAGCAGAAGATCTCTTCAGACGCGCACTATCTATTCGCCAATCACTTTTAGGAGAATCGGATCCTAAAGTAGCCAATACAATGTATGAGCTTGCAAACACGCTTAGCTCTCTAGGTCGGGTCGATGAAGCAGAGGAATACTACCAACAAGCTCTTAACATTTACCTCAAAGTCTATGGTAGTCAGAGCCCGGGAGCCGCTGTTAGTTATCAAGCTCTTGGGATGATTGAGTGGTATCATAGGAAAAATTTTGACGCAGCCTATGACTACCTGACTAAATCACTTGAAATCAGTAAATCCGTACATGGCGAAGACCATACCTGGACGGGATATATTCAACTCTATCTTGCAATTCCTTTGATTAAAGAAGGTAATTTCACCGAGGGGCAACATTTAATAGAAGACGCCTTAGCGATATTCAAAAAGAACGAACTCCCAGTAAGCCATGGCTATACTTTGTCAGCAAATTGCTGGCTTGGAAAAGTTTTACTTGAGAGAAGTCAATATGCCGAAGCCGAAACAAGACTAAATACGTGCCTGGATCTTACAAAATCACGCTCGACCTCTACGCTTAAAAACATGAATGAGTTAGCACAGAACTCGCTGAACGAACTCAAGTCCATACAACCCTAAGGGAAGAGTACATATCCAACTCCTACTAACAAGTTCAACTTTCTGATTGATTGTACATCTTGCCTGATAATTTCCTCTCCACCATTGTCAGTCTGATACACATAATCGAGGTGACCAGTGTGAAAAACCATGTTGTTTAGTTGGAGCCGAACGTTGAAACGATCAAAATAAGTAACAACTTCGGCACCATAACTAAGTACAGGGATGCCCTTACGCCCAACGACACCCGCGACACCTGGACTTGGCCCTTTGCCTTTTAGCCACGCAAAACCTGCTCCTCCAATTACATTTACCGAAAATCGTTCAGGGTCAAGAGGGGAAGGAAGTGAAATAGCAGCCTGAACTTGTGCAAAGTAAAACCCATTATGCTGTACTAAATCTGAGGAGTCAGGAGCTAGGCTTTGGTTGCTTATCGTGGGACGAAAATCATTTTTTGCTGCAGGACTATCGGGGATGGGAGAAGGTGGTGGTGTGGAATTCGCCCCATCAACGCCTAGTAGAATCCCTCCTTCTATTCGCCCACTTCTAGCCTCATCAAGAGGTATGGAACTAGATCCACGTAGAAATGACCGTAAAGGTGAGTACCCTTTAATTGACCTACCACTCGGTGCATTTTCACGCGAGGTCCATCTCAATTCAAATACCCAGTAGTCACCGGCACAACTGGCACTGAAATCATCAAATACTTCTAAACACGTATACACATTTCCAGTAATCTGGCTTTTGCTTCGGCGTTCATTCACTTGTGCATAGGAATCTACAGCTACAAGAAGGAAAAGAATTGCAAATAATACACTGCGAGCAGGGAAATACATATCAAATAAATCTAGACAGTGGGTAATCTTAGGACAAAAGATCTACCCTATATAGCGGAACAACAGACAAAAAAGCGACAGCGTGGAGGAGAAAGCTGATTCAGTGGCCTTAGAATACAGATTTTTTGCTCAAGAATAAAGAATTCCTACATTACGACATTAACAAATCGCCCCCTTAAAACGACTACAAAAGGATTTATCTATGCCCTCGAAAACAGCGCTTATCACTGGTGCAAACAAAGGAATTGGATATGAGATCGCACGGCAATTAGCTGCGAAATCATTTCATGTGATCCTCGCAGGAAGAAACGAAGCAAGGGTACATACAGCGACTGACACCATCAGCAAGGCTGGCGGATCGTGTACGGCACTTGTAATGGATGTTGGCAATCGGGCATCCATTCAAGACGGATTTGAATCCGTCAAAAGCCAGTTCAATAGCCTGGATGTCCTGATCAACAACGCTGCGATTTTGCTCGACCATAGCACGGCCTTTCTGAACGCTTCTCCTGACATGATAGAAGATACGCTTCAGGTCAATGCCCTCGGTCCCTTATACGTTACTCGCACCTTCCTGCCCTTGCTAGGTGATGGGAGCCGGGTGATTAATGTATCGAGTAGCGCTGGACAAATTTGCGGCGGTGCCGGAGCCTATGCGCCCGTTTACAGCATGTCAAAGACGCTGCTCAACGCCATTTCGATGCAACTCAGCACTGCCCTTCGTCCTCACAATATTGTCGTAAATGCAATGTGCCCAGGATGGGTGCGTACAGAAATGGGGGGCTCGCATGCACCACGCAGCATAGAGGAAGGAGCAGAGACTGCCGTTTGGCTAGCCACAGATGCGCCCCTATCTATCAACGGGCAATTTTTAAAAGACAAATCCTCTCAATCCTGGTAACTACCCCTACGGCCCACCTTAAATAGTTCTAAAACACTATGGCGTTCTTCAAAGCAGGCGGTTATTTTAGGGCAAGTTTAAAGTTCAAGGTTCAAAGTTTAAAGTTTCTTTGATCCCAACACTCAGCCAACTTTGAACTTTGAACCTTGAACTTTGAACTCAACAAAAACCATGCACCGACCGCGCCACTACCTCACCTGCTCACTGTTTGTACTCGTTTTAACCTTGTTCAGCCACCAGGCCTTCTCTCAGGATGGGATGTTGTGGCAGGCTGAGATCTATCAAGGGGGGACATTTGTTGAAGGGGTTGATCCCTATTCCTTTTCCCTTCGACTTCAACCCACCTTCGGTTCGAATGCCACGCATTATGGTCCTTCGATAGCACTTGCCTATACGAACCCTGATTGGGCCGGGCAGTTTGGCATTCAAGCCTCCTTTAACGTGTTCGATTTAGATGTCGAAGGGGTTGATGCCGTTCTCTTACATCTTGGCATTGAGGGGCTTTGGGAATCGGAGAGTTTCCTGGGTACACAAAACAGAGGCATGATTGGTCCTAAATTGAAGCTTGACACGGGGGCTTTTCAACTGGGTATCCGCGTCAACTACGACTACATAACCGAAGCATGGGGTATGGGCGGTTGGCTCGGACTCGGACTGAACACCTTGTTTGGATCGGGAGATGACCGGGACCCTTTGGATGCTACTTCAGACTAACTTCATCGCACTACAAAAGACTAAACACACACGACCATGGGAAAGAGAGCACTTGTAATTAGCGGTGGAGGAGCCAAAGGAGCCTATGCAGTTGGCGCACTCAAACACATTGTAAATACACTCGGCATCACCTTCGACCTCGCAGCGGGTACCAGTACAGGAGGCCTCATTGTACCGCTCGTTCTTCTCGGGGAGATGGACGTCCTCGAGCACGTGTATTCAAATGTCAAAACGAAAGACATCCTCAAGCCACGACGGTACTTATTTAATGCACTGGCAAAAGCGACTGCGCTGAATAGTGTAGAGCCTCTAGCAAAACAGATTAGAAATGCAGTGACCCAGGAACGGGTAGACAGGCTGCTTGCGATGACGGACAAAGAGTTGTTTATCACAACAGTGAACGTCCAGAGCCAGCGAACGGTGTATTTTCATACTAGCGATACGGCAAAAACGACCAATCCTGAAGCGCAACTGATCCGCATGACGGATAGAGAGTCGATGCTCCGAGCTATCCTGGCAACCGCCTGTATCCCGTTCTTTATGCCGGCCATCGATATCCCTGGCGGATCGGACCAGCAATACCTCGATGGAGGCGTTCGGGATGTAACACCGGTACAAATTGCTATCGACAACGGAGCGACAGAAATATACTGCATCGTGATGACACCCACTGAAAAGAAAGTCATCGATGTGCGCTATAAAACAGCCGTTGACATTTTGCAACGGACCACCGACCTGTTCTCCTCTGAAGTGATGCTAAATGACATCCAACAAGCGAATCGGCACAGCGAGGACAGCATGTATGTGGAGGCGCTGAGAAAGAAGGTACAAGGCCGATTTAATCTGTCGGATCAGGAATTAGACGACCTGTTCACCATTAATGACCCTGCCCTCCCCAATCCTAACCCCTTTGCGGATCGCCCCGGCGTAAAGATCATTACGATTCGCCCAGAAACGGAAGACGACGTCCCCGGGAAAACCCTTGACTTCGACCCAACACGCATGCGCAAGATGATCAAAGCAGGCCACAAAAAGGCGATCGAAGTATTGGGGCCAGGTGAGCGGCATCCGGTGTAGATGGGCCATAAAACAACCTGGAAATATATAGCACTGCTCTGCTATGTCGGATTAACTGCTTCTGCCATTGCTTTTCATGAGCCATGGAGGGATGAAGCGCAAGCGTGGTTACTTGCCAGAGATTTGCCGCTCGGTGATTTGCTGCGCCATATCCACTACGAAGGGTCTCCGGCCTTATGGCATTTGTTGCTGTACCCCTTTGCGTCCGCAGGACTGCCCATGTATTGGATGCATATCATCCATGGTTGTATAGCGATATCTATCGCATGGCTCATCCTTTTTAAAGCACCTTTCCCTCCCTGGCTTAAGATCGGATGTATCTTTTCGTATTTCATGCTGTGGGAATACGCGGTGATTGCGCGCAGCTATTCCCTTGGCGTCCTCTTGCTTTTTCTGATTGCCTGGCACTATCCAAACAGGCATGCGTCCCCCCTTCGATACCTGCTTCTTATTGCCTTGCTGTTTAATACCAATGTCCACAGCATTTTTCCTGCTGCAGCACTGAGTCTTGTATATGCGTTTGAAGTTGTATCTAACTCCAAAAACTGGCGGCGATATGTGCCTGCCGGCCTTGTTTTATTAATGGGTATCTCTGTTTCAATTTGGCAACTAATCCCCTCCCCCGACACCACGAACCAGAGCCTTGCGCATATCTTCAGTTGGCGTGCGCCTTTCATCGCCTTTGCAAATGCCTATTTCCCAGGTATTCCTCGGACAGCCTACGTTACTATAGGGCTTGCTTTGCTTATTGCATCGCTTCATATCGGCCTTCTCTATAAACGCTCACGATCTATTACTGCTGTACTCATCATGTCTTATGCAGGACTGATCTACCTTTTTGTCTTTAAGCACACAGGAAGTGTCCGCCATCACGGCTTGTTGCTGATGCTGGTGCTCTTCACCCACTGGATCACCTCTCAGAACCCCTCTAATGTAAAACAAACAACCTGGAGTCGAGTCGGTGAATTTTCGCTACTCGGCTGCCTTGTTCTCTCCTCTTTTATTGGCTTCCAGAACTACGTCAACGAATTCAGACATCCCTTCTCCGATGCGCGAGCAACTGCTCAGTTTATTCAATCGACTTCGTATGCTGAGTATCCCCTTATTGGCCATCCTTCGATAAAAGCCAGTTCGCTATCGCCTTATTTGGAAGGCAAACAAATCTGGTATGCAGATATAGAATCCTTCGGCTCGTACATTACATGGAATGGTACCTATGAGAATGGGAGAGATATTAGTGTAGCAGAGGCCTTGCAACGGGCAGAGGATACTTTTCCAGGAGAGGATATGTTGCTGATTCTTGATGAGGCCCTGCCGGATTCACTTGTTCAGAGCTTCAGACTGGTGTATTCAAGCCCGGATAGGGTTATTGGTTATGGGGAGGAGAGGTACTTTTTGTATCAGGCGCCGATTGATTAGCTATGAGGCTCTTTCTTTAGAACATGAAGCAACTATTTGAACGTCTTCAAGACGTCATCGCCTCGGTCTATTTATACAATGAGTACACCGGATACATCGAACTCGAGAAATTGCTCGATGTCCTGCATGTTAAGTATCCAGAAGAACGCACCTTTATACAGGCCGTCCAAAAACACTGCGATGATGAGCGTAAGCACTACCTGATGTTCCGAAACTACTTCAAGAAGCGGAATCGGCTTCCTTTCGACATTGGGCCGACCTACGGGTATGTCGATCTCTTCATCCTCCACGTATTCAAGAAGCCCATAGAAGACCTGGACAGGGAAGAGATCCTTGAATCAGACCGTCGCTTTTTTCAACTATGCCGGCTGATCATGATGACAGAGTTCAGGGGGATGCGGCAGGTTGATAAGCTATTAAAATCACCGTTTATCCAGAAGGACAGCACCCTCTATCGCATCTTCAAAGTCATAGAGCGAGACGAGCCTTCGCATTGTTATCCGTATCAGTATTGGCTTAAAAAGTCGGACACCCACCTGCCCCGATTTCAGGAGCGCATCACAGATTTATGGATTCATTATACCCTGCTTCTGTTTAAAATTCCCTTTTTATTCCTCAATCCACGAGTCAAAAGGCTCGAAGCCTTTTATGCCTGATCCTTTTAGTCGAAGAATGAAGGAGGTTGGTGCGATGGTGGTGGGGGCCTTCTTTTTTGTATTCATCCTTGTTTTTGATCTTCTAGCCAGGATGATTAATTCTATGAAGCTACAATTTCAACTTCCTAAGCTCACTGACTTCCGCCGGGACGAAGAAGAACCTCTTCACATTCCGTTTCGATCTAATGCAGATGAAAAGCAGATTTTACTAGAGGGATTGATTTCTTCCTCTCGAAATTCGGTCGAATACAGGATTCCACCTCTTACTGGCGGTCCGGATGAGGTCTTATTGGAGGTGAGTATAACACAGAACGTTGAGTCTAGCACAGAGATCGAACTCTCTCTTTCAGACATAGAAAAGAAACAAAACGAATCGATCTTCCTCTTTTTGCAACCATTCAATCACTCCCCGGATCTCCAGTATCCAGGCAACCGGTTATGGTTCAAGGTGCCTCCCAGCCGAATCCTGGAACTAAGATGCAGAGATGTGCAACCCAACAAAGAATCGGTTCGCCTTTCCGCTCTGAAGATCGCAATCCTGGATTGGCGATGAAGTTGGTATCATACCATTCAATCCACAATCCCAACCTGAGCAATCTTTAACGTAGCGACTTTGTCATCCTCCCCCTCAGCGGACTCTCCATTCGTTGCTGCTACGGGATAAGGATCGACGCGTAGAAGCTGCAGCTCATAAATATCTCCAAATGATTGGTTCAAATACGCGTCTCCCTCAGGACTAACAAACCCCTGGTAGTCCAGGTGTTCAGTATCTCCGTCTGTGAGCGCATCAAAAGCTAACACGACCTGCCCTTCCCAAATACAGTTGACCCCAATGGGACATCTGGAATCCTCTTCGAGCTCTTGAAAAGTAATCCTCGTCTCTTCCTCAAGCAGGTGATTAACCTGTATAAACACGGCAGTTTCACCAACACGAAGTTGAAATTCCTCACCTAAATCAACGGTTGAATCACTGCCTCCATCCTGAAAAACGCTGCACGCTTGCAGGCATACTATGATTAAGAGGAATCCGATTGAGCTACTTCTGTTCATAGAGTTAAACGATAAATAAAACACTCTTTTTTTGTTAGACACCAATAGAACCGAACTGATTCCCTTTCAGCAAGGCCCTCTTCGTCGAACAACTTAGTCAAACAGCATAGCCATGAACGCCTTCCTTTCGGCATCAGACAATGTTCGATAGGTATTGAAAGGGACATGCTCATCAGGTTCGTCAAGATTCACCTCGATTCCCCAGAGTGGGCGGATGCTGGTAGGCACCATGGCATAACGTATGTCCCCAAGAACAGTTGGATGATCCGGATGCCAGGCAAGAAACCCATCAGAGAATAATTCAAAGCGCTGGATATCTCGATAGACCACCGATTGATCGTTAAGGAGAGGCAGGTCGTGATTAATGTCAAAGACCTCTATGGTATTCCCGCTAAAGACGGTCCCTTTTAGACCTACACGCACGGCATCGACGTAATACATCCCCTCCGACTCATACACGGTTCGCCAGAGCATCAGATTCCCCAATGTAGGCTTGACAATCAGGCGCTCAAGGGTATGACCCCGTTGCTGCCCCTCGGCCAGTGCGACAGATTCAGCACGCCCATGCTGTATTACGCCGAGTAATAGATACGCAGCGGCGAACACCAAACCGGCCTTTGCTCCATTCGTTTTCTTTTTTATCAAACCAAATACAAGGGCTGCGATCAGTCCTATCGAGAATACAGGGTCGATGATAGAGATGATGCTCCATGCAATTCGGCCATCACTGAAGGGCCACAACAGGTGGGTTCCGTAGCTCGTGCACGCATCAAGAAAGCCGGCTGTGGCATATCCGAGGAACGCGTAATAATAGATTGGTTTAAACCCCAATCGCTTTCTCAACAACAGCCAGAGCAGCAAGGATGCAACGAGGGCGCCTACAGGTATAAATACTAGAGCGTGGGTAAAATGCCGGTGGTTCTCCAGAACAAGGAGCGGATCCTCAGAGGAACGAATGAGTGCGTCGGCATCGGCAAGCAGCGGTGCGCAAAAGCCAACGAATGAGGCCAGCCTCACCTCACTGGGCTTCGCACCAGCCTGCGCAATTGTAGCCCCCACCAAACCCTGAGTGATTAAGTCCATGATACGTTCAGAAGAGAAAAGCAGTTAGCCGTCCAATGTAACAAAAAAAGCCGCTTCACTCCAATGGATAATTTCCAGATGCTCACACCCGGGCATGCGTTTAGGAAACGCTGAAGCTAGTCACATAACACGTTGTTTGCCATTGAATTACAGCGAATCCCAAAAAAGAGCTGGTACATTATTGGTACAGAAAATGTCCTACACATTGTTGTCATCCTCAGCTTCAAAACCACCAAATTGACGAGCAGAATGAATAACGGTTAACACTTCGACTGATTTTTCACTGTCATCAACTACGTACATGATTCTATAATTTCGATAGATCAACTCTCTTACTGAGTCCAGTCCTATCTCAGGCACAACTCTGCCCATTCTTGGAAATTTCTTAAGTTTCTCCGGATGTTGCAGGATACGCTCCATGAAAAATGGCGCATAATCTGGTTACACTTCTTCTAGATATGCTTCAATTGCCTTAAGATCTTTCAGTGCTTGAGGACGCCACTTCAGAATAACCACTTACTCTACCAATTACGCTGATCGCGAGGTTTTTTGAATTGCTCTACTACATCTTCATGTGCAATTCCTTGCCCTTCCTGAGCAAGACCTACTCTTACTTTGTGAATGACTATAAGCTTTTCGATGATATCCTCGAGGGCAAAGCTATCACCTGGCAGTTCCTCTACCGCTTTAATGATATCAGCTTTTGTTAAAGTGGTTACCATTCTGCTGTCCTATTTAAGTATTACAGTTACCTTGAACGCAAGGAGCTGCAATGGGTTCGTAAAGCAGCCTGCCAAACATAGCTCTAAGATAGGGAATTCTATAAATTTCTAGTACTTTGACGAGCATGAGTACGTGAATCATGTCTCATATTCTCACGTGGTGATTACCGGTAAAGTTGTAAAGACGACATCGGACATGATATCGTCTTTCAGTCACTACCACGACCAGCGAGCACACTTAAGTACCCGCTGGTCCAGGCCGTGACGCATCTGGAGCCTCATAAAGTTGGCCCCGTCTTGAGGTCAGCCAGGTTACAACGTCCAATACGACATGCCTTACTCTAGTAGCCCTCGTTTTGCAAAAGATAGCCTTCCACGTTAGAGGCGCCATCGATAGCACTTTGCGGAATCGGGAACAACCGCTTGCTAACGTCGCTGCTCGTCTTCTCGGTCCAGGGCTCTTCATAGGTTCCAAACCGAATCTGATCCGTTCTTCTTAGTCCCTCCCAATAAAGCTCAAATCCCCGCTCACGATATAATATATCGAGATCCAAGGATGACAGAGCAGTGGGTGTTTGATCGGGACGTGCATTCCTTGCACTTCGCAGTGTATTTACATCGCTCAAGGCGCCGGCCGCGTCTCCATTTCTGAGTTTAGCCTCTGCACGATTCAGATATACTTCACCCAGGCGGAGCAATACCAGATCCACGCTGCTGAATCTGTTGCAGTTACTGGATGTACGGCTACATTGATACTTGGAGAAACGATAGCCCGTGTTATGCAGCCGGCCTTCGTTCGTAAAGTCTATGCTCAACGTGTGATTAACGTATTCCGTATTCCCCGACCCTCTTGTTCGCGTGTGAATGACGGGATAAATCCTGAACCCGCCCTCAGCGCAGGTGAGGAAGTTTCCGTCTGTCCCCTTTCGAGGCCCCCAGATGATGTCTCGAAGAATACCTTTGTCTATCTCAAACTCCTCAGCACTGATGCAGAAGTAGTGGTCTTCGTCATTCTCAGGAGTTACTCCGTTCAAATCCTGCAGGTCTTCGGGTATAAACAGCTCTTTCTTGTAGAACCGCGCGTCGGCGTCGGCCGGATCCACGCTGCCGTACGCATCTACCCAATTCTGATAGAATTCCGGTGTGGCCGCAGGGCCATCGGTCCCATCCGCTGATGGATGCTCGAGCCTTGGATACAGATCACCTGCGAGAGACCAGTACGCCCATCGGTTGTGCTCGTTACGTAGCACCCCCCTCTGGTCAACGGCAAAGATCAACTCGGAGCTACCGGTATTTGAATCGTTAAACATGTCAAAATACTCACTCGAAAGAGAGTAGCTACCGGAGTTTATAATGTTATCTGAGTACTCAATCACCTTAAGCATGTCCTCGGATCTAAAATCCGGTGTGCCATACGGATCTCGATAGACTGCCGAATTGAGATGCAATCGCGCCAGAAGCCCCCACACGGCTCCCTGTGTTAACCGGCCCGGGCCTCTACTTGTATTGATTACATCTACTACCGATTCGAGCTCACTCTGAATGTAATCGATGGCTTCTTGCCCTCTCAGCAGGCGAGAGGTCTCATCCGTCGTTTCCTTCTCAAAAGCAAGACCCCAGCTGTCCAGCATCAACATGTTCAAGTAAGCCCGCAGAGCAACCATCTCATGGAGGGCCTCTGTAGCTTCTCCATTGCCAGACTCCGACAGAGGCCTCAGCACTTCAATGGCTCCTACTGCTCTGGAAAGATTGCGAGTGACTTCGTTCCAGGAACTGGAAACGAGATCATTGCCCGGAGTCATCAAATGTTGGTGCACGGCGATGAATTTCCCGCCGTCGAACCAGTCTGTTCCACCACGATATGGTAGAATAGCCTCATCTGAAGCGATCTCCTGCAAGCCAAAATAGTTCGTATGCCTCCAGGTCCAGGCTAACTGCCCGTACGCAGGCGCAATAGATCCACTGATCGTTTCAGCTTGTCCGCCTCCTGTCAAAGATTCGTCCAGAACCTCTTCATTCAAGACGTCGCATCCAGCAATGGCTACGATCAAAATGCCTGTAAGAACAATATGTTTAATAGTCATGATTGAATTTGTGTATTAAGGCCAATATAGATACCACGTGCAGTTTTACTGGCTTCCGTGAGGACACGGAATAAGCACAGAAGATTAACACACGGGACTAAAATGTCATGTTCATACCCAACTGGATGGTTCTCCCTGTAGGGTACGTAAATCGGTCGATACCAAAGGTCTGTATACCACCTCGCGATGTACCTGTATTTACCTCAGGATCATACCCTGAGTAATTGGTGATAACGAAGGGGTTCTGCACGGTTAACATCAATTGAAGACCACTTACCACATTGCCGATTCCAAGTAATTCGGGTCTCGGACTGTAAGAGAGTGTTACATTATTGAGCCGTAGATAAGCCCCGTCTTCAAGGTATCGTGTAGATACTGTGTTTGAATTCGTGAGGGCCTCTTCAGGATATTCCGTAGCAAACTCCGTGGTGTTAAAGCTTGAACCAAGGTTACCCCTATTGAAGATGGACATCGCTGTGTGGTTGTAGATAGAATGGCCTGATGCTCCATTGAAGTTAGCCCGTAGGCCAACATCTTTATATTGCAGGTTGACCTGAATCCCATACAACAAATTCGGAAGCGCGCTGCCTACAACAACCCGATCATCTTCTAGTATGGCTCCATCATTGTTGGTATCCACGAACTGGTTCAGTCCGTCCTCGCCGATGCCTGCAAACTCAAGCATGTAGAACGCACCGACGGGCTCTCCGTTGATGTATCCATTGATGGTTGCGCCAGTTTGACCAGCTCCCAGAGCAGCTCCTGTGGTCAACACGGCGTAAGGCGAATTCTCGACTCTGTTCTTGATAGACGAAACGTTCCCTCCGATGGAATACTGAAACGTACCTGTTGGGTCGCTTCTATACTCAAGGCTTAATTCAAAACCCGAGTTTTTAATGGTCATGTCGGGAACGTTTGTCCAGAAGGTCGACGTCGGCTGGATGGGATCACTGGGGACAACTTCCAGCAAGATGTTGTCGGATTCCTTATTGTAGTAATCCAGCGTACCAAGCAAGCGATTATCAAAGAGCTCAAAATCAATACCTACGTCGGTTTGAGTAGAGACTTCCCACTGAATGTTCGGATTGGCCAGTCGTGTAAAAATAATCCCGAATGCATAATCATCCAGGTTGGACGCATCGGGATTTAGAGGGTATGTATTGTTGCCGTCTCGGCTCTCGGTATAACTGAGCTGGGTAATTTTGCTTGGGATTTCCTGGATACCCGTTTGGCCCCAACTGGCCCGCAACTTCAGGTTTTCGACAAAAGAGGCCCGGAAAAAGGGCTCCTCGCTTATATTCCACCCCAGGGCAAACGACGGGAAATAGCCATACCTGTTATTTTCTCCAAACTTGGAAGAGCCATCTGCACGCATAGTCGCAGTAACCAAGTATTTACCGTCGTAGTTATAATTGACCCTCCCAAAAAAGGACTGCAATTTATTCTTCTCAGCCAGCGCACTCCTACTGGTCGGAGTAATCTGGGTACTGGTCTGATCCTGGTACCGTGGTTCGATGCCATTGTCACGAAACCCTTCCATGGCAAAAGAGCTTACTTCAATCAGGTTTTCCTGGTAGGAATGGCCTGCAAGAAGATTCACGGAATGAGCTTTTGAACTCAGGAGGTAAGTAAGTGTATTTTCTACAAGAGTATTCGTGTTCTTGTAGTTAAACGATGTCAGGGTCCCTGTCTCGAAGCCCTCGAGCAGTGCATAGGGAGATGTCTGCACTTCTCTATCGGTGGCCGAGTAGTCCCGCCCCACATTGAGTCGGTATGTGAGACCGTTAATGATTTCCAGTGAGGGCGCGACATTCGCCACAATTCGGTTATTCAGGCTTTCGTCCAGGTACAAGTCGTATCGCACAACGGGGTTCAACATCTCATCCAGCAGCGTAGGGGCACCGTCGCTGAATACCGGAATGGTTGGATTAAGCTGCAGCATATCGACAACCATAGCCGAGTTGTCCGGCCTGAGATTGGCGGAGTGTACGGCATTGACATGGTAGTCCACATTCAGCCGGCCGTTCAAGGCAGACTGACTCATGTTTAGCCTTCCAGAATACCGACTCTGGCTACTTTCTCTCAGAATACCATCCTGGTTTTGCACACCGAGTGAGGCGTAGTAATTGAAGCGATCGCTTGCAGCACCACTCAAGGAGAAGTTAATGTCACTCGACAATGCCGTTTGAGTTAGTTCGTCCTGCCAATCGGTATTGGCGCCGAAATCGTCCAGCTGCCCTCCAACATTTGGCACTTGACTGCGAAACTCAGAGGCGCTGAATACATCAATATGATTGGCCATAGATGTCCAGCCGACGGAACTGGACAGGTTAATCCTGGTGTTGCCTACCTGTCCTTTTTTGGTCGTGATTACAACCACACCGTTAGCTGCTCTTGTCCCGTAAAGAGCGGTAGCGGAAGCGTCCTTCAGAATCTCGATGCTCTGGATATCCCCCGGGTTTATGAAGTTCAGCGGATTATTCGCTACCCCGATAGACGAGTTGTCCAGCACGAAACCGTCGAGCACGTAAAGCGGGGTAGTGCCCGAGCGCAAACTGCCTACACCTCTAATAATAATGTCTTGCGAAGCGCCCGGCTCACCACTGGCACTCGTAACGTTTACACCGGCTACGACTCCCTGGAGCAACTGTCCGGGGTTGACCACCACTCCTTGATTGAAGTCCTCCACTGAAACGGAAGATACGGCACCGGTGACGTCAGATTTCCGCTGCACACCGTAAGCAACGACGACCAATTCATCGGCTTCAATTACCTCAGGAACGAGGGCGACCTCGATAGTTTGCCGTCCATTGATGGGGACGGTTCTAGTCTGATATCCCACAAACGAAAACAGCAGGGTGTCATTCAAGGAAGGTACGGCAAGTTGAAACTCGCCATCCCTGTCGGAGGCTGTACCGGTAGTCGTTCCCTGAACGGCAATATTGACACCAGGTAGAGGCAAACCTGTCATGTCATCAGTCACAACACCATTTACTGTTTGTGCTTGTATCGATCCCGCACTCAAAAAGAAAGCGAGAACAAGCCAGCACAAATGCATAATGGCAATAGTAGATTTTTTAATCCGTGTCATACAATCTGGCTTATGTACGTAAATAGGTTAGGGCATGCGAAGCTCTTCCCGCGGAAATCGACTTCCGTGAAGCGTGGGACAGGAGGCACTGTCGAGGTAGACTATGTTTAGTGGACTCTGCCGTTTAGTGGACTCTGCCCTTAAAGGTGGCTAAGGCAAACGCACGCTGAATTTCTACTATAATAACTGATGTTACACCGTTCACTCATTAGCACAGCGTTGTGAATTTCTTACTACACGGTTAAGAACAATGGATTCAACGTTGCTCAAGCTGTATAGCGACTATTTGATCACCTCCTTTGGCCCAGTCACGGCAACAGGACATTCCTAGATGCTCGATGGGTTGCTTAGTCCTGATCTGATAAAACGATATCTCGCCTGAAGTAAATTCCCCTCAACCCCTCCAATTCAGCCCAGAATCTCATTTGACTTAACCACCCGACCTAGCGTTTAGGAAACGCTGGAGCTAATCTGCTAATCAATTGTGCATCAATGAGTTACAGAGATTAAAAAAAGGACCGGTACACTATGGGTACAGTTTAAGGCATGACAGACTAGATTCTTGGTCTATTTATCCACCAAACTGACGTGACGAGTGTATCACTGTTAAAATCAGCACCTCCTCATTTTTATCATCAACGTGGTACATGATCCGATACTCCCTGTAAATCAATTCACGAAGTTGATCATCTTCAGATTCAGGTATCATTCGACCAGATCGAGGAAATGCCTCTAGTTTGCGAGTGGTTTCAAAAATCTGCTCTTCAAAGCGTTCTGCATAAGAAGAAGAAACCTCCTGGTAATAATCAGAGATAAATTCAAGATCTTTTCGCGCCTGTGCCGACCAACGTATCGTTGCCATGTTATCCCTTCTTTCCGGACTTGCGCCGCTCACGAAAGTGCGTCTCAACCTCTTCCTGCGTCATTGCCTCACCTGACTGAGCTTCTTTTAGGCCTTGCTGAATCTTGTGCAACACAAACAATCGTTCGAATGCATCATCAAGGGTAGCGTCATCAGGTAATTCTGAGACGGCTCGAACGATATCTTCTTTTGTTATTGCTTGAGTCATCTTACTTTGTGAGAAGGTTTAGAGCATGATACCTGATGATGATATCGATGTTCTCAGATCAAGAAATGAATTAATTTGTTCTGAAGTACAACTGCTTAATGAGGCCGAAGAAAAAGGGACACGCTTGTATAAACCAAAAATTCACGCTTAACGTTAATCACCCATTCGTTCACTGTCGCCGTAATACTACGACGCGTTTTAATCTTGCCTTCCTTGTAGTAGGTACCCAATCGCAGGTGGGTTTGGTAAAAAGAAGGAGGTGGATTTGTAGTGGCATATCCTGAATAATTAGGGGTAGCATGCATGGGACACACACAGAAGGAAAACTACGATGATATTAACGGCAAACCGTGAAGCGCCTGAGTGTATATACCTACCAAAAGGGCTGAGTAAAGAACAACAAAGAGGGTAAATACAAACCACTTTGAGCCCACAGATAATGTATTACGCCTATTCAAACCGTAGGCAGCCAATGGAAACAGTTGCAATGTGTGCAGCCCTAGAAAATGAGCGATGCGGAGATCGCCAGCAATTGTACTCCAGTTCAAAAAAGGAAGACCGGGACCACCGTCTGCAGCACCGACCGTGTGAGCCACCTCTAAAACCATTTTTCCTCCAACAGCACTTCCTAACACAAAACCGATGATTCCCAGGCGTATTCCCCATGCAACGATACGAGGAAGTCCCTTAGTGTTCGTAAAGAACAAAATCAGCACGATAACCACAAACACCGTATTGAGAGCGATCATCGCCCCCATCATGCTATAGATGTATCCGTCAAAGGCTGTTTCGGCATTAAAATGCGAAATAGTACCACGAAAGGATTGCATATAGATGCAGACAATTTCAATAAACAGCATCAGGCTAATCAATCCCCCCAAAACCCTTAACCACTTTTTGGGAACCGATAGATATCCAAACAAGAACGCCATTGTCCAGAGGTATATCCAGATCGAGAGCGCAAACTTCATCGGTTTGATCCAAGGATTGATCCCCAGAATTTCTCGGCTATCAAACCAGAATAATATCAAACCCAGAACAAGCAGAACGAGATGAATCCACCCTGTAATTGTCAGAATCGGATCACGCCGGTATAATTCGCCTGGCAGTCTTGTTACTCCTAAATCTCTAAACCTTGATCGTGAGTAATCTTGCATCGCTTTATTCATGACTCCTTTTCAGATTGTGGTTAACGAAGACGTTCGGAGCCATGCCTGTTTTTCACATGAAGGCGGCTTCGAGCGGTATTAATGAAAAAGGTATCTAAAGCGTCGCGGAAAATTGAATATATGAAATCAGATTACTCCAAAAACAACCCGAAATCTTATTTCTTTAACGAGTCTATTTGCGAAATATAATGTAGAGATTTGCGTTTCTCCGAAGTGTATAAGCCTTTCAGGCTGATGCTATGCATTTTCTTCCAAAGAGTGAAGTGCTGGGGGCTCGTTCACCATCATGGATTTTAACTTTTTGTAGGAGGCAAACTCAGGATGCTCAATTAACTTCTTGTTGATCAGTACCTTTGTGTATTGTTTGAGTCTGTAATGGCCAGCGTCGGTTTCATAAAGCCAATACGCATCTATACCTAGCGTATTTCGCATGTCCATCATTTGACGCCCCGTCTTGTCCACATATCCTGCCTCAATATCAATGACTGCATCAGGCACTGTATTCAATTGCCTGGCTTCCTCTAAATCCATCAGGTTGACCAATTGCTTCCAGGGTACAAGAATCTCTTTGCTATTGGTTTGTCTCTCAGCTTGTTCTTCAACTTCAGAATCAGACTGACGCAGGCTGTATTTTTCTATTTTGAACCTAGATCTAGTCCCTCTTTCCCCGGAAACATACACAATGTATTGGGGTCGTTGACTTACAGGAAGCTCACTATATTGAATAGTAGAAAGCAGCGTCCGCCAGTTTTCGAACACCCAACTTAAAACCAAAATCAGAAAGATCGTGAGCAGGGCAGGTTTTGATATGAGCGCAAGGGAAAGGACAACCTCATCGGATGGATCTAACAGGGAGATAACGTCCAAGATTGGCCCAGAGACCCTAAACTGTAGCAGGAGTATACCCACACCTACAAAGGAGCTAACGTATCCTAATGTTGGCATTTGTCGAAGAAAAAGAGAGTCCTTGACAGTAAAGAAAATCATCAGGCCTACTAGAAAAGAAAAGCAAATGTCAGGTATCTCTAAATGATCTGATGATGATAACTGTAATACAAATTTTGCCAGCATAGTTACTGCAAGAAGAATCACGGGTAAACTTCTTTCCCACATCTTGTCCGACGTGAAATAGGGCACCAATATCTTGGGCCTGTATTTGAGTATTTCTGGAGAAAAGTCGAAATAACGCAAGGACCACAATAAAAGAAAACTATTGATTGAAGAGAAGAAAGACCTTAGTACTCGCCATTCTACTATGTACTCTTCGATATCCAGCACATGAGGACCTAATAGCTCAACTATACCCCATGCCGCCCAGACCAGGGATGCTCCAGAAAGCGTAAAAAGGGCGTAAGTCGAATTTTTATCAGTGCTTTTTCTAGATACCGTGATTCCAAGAACAAAAAAGATAACACTAAAAAAAAGACACAGTACAGCTTGATTAATTGAGCTCCACAGCGGGGGAATAGAAGCGAGAATGGAAAGGAAAATCAACGATATGGAGGTTTAGGATTTTTGATAGAGCTCAACCTATGATTAAATTCTATAATTTCCAATTTCATTTCTGTCCTGACAAAGACTGACATGATGCGACAAAGCGGTAATCCAGTGGTAAAAGGACAAAACCCCAGTGTCACCTCTCCACAGAGCCTCTAATTCAGCCCAGAATCGCACCCGCAATACCTGTGTTAAACGTTTAGGAAACGTTCTCACTAGTTCAGTTTCTACTTGTACGCGGGTGCACATCAGATTGCACTAAGCGGCTTTTTTGATAACAGACTTCATCCTTGGACTATTCATTCAACAAACTGACATGATGAGTGTATCACTGTTAGAATCAGCACCTCCTCATTTTTATCACCAACGTGATACATGATCCGATACTCCCTGTAAATCAATTCACGAAGTTGATCATCTTCAGATTCAGGTATCATTCGACCAGATCGAGGAAATGCCTCTAGTTTACGAGTGGTTTGAAAAATCTGCTCTTCAAAGCGTTCTGCGTAAGAAGGAGAAACTTACTGGTAATAATCAGAGATAAACTCAAGATCTTTTCGCGCCTGTGCCGACCAACGTATCGTTGCCATTCAAGCCCCACATACCCAACTAAGCGTTTAGGAAACGCTGAGGGCAGTCTCATATACTGTTGGGGCACAAAAACTTACAGTGTTTTCAAATAGGACCGGTACAGTATTGGTACATTTTTAATATGGATATTGTCTAGACATGTCGTGACATTTCTAAAAGACTCTAATTTCCCACGGAGTTACCCTCCAAGCACTCGACGGCATCAGCGACCAAGAATAACTACCTACTCCTCTATCTGAAAACGCAGAGAGAAGCAAGCGAGGTAAGCACACTGGTAGGGGTGTTCGTGTATGTTCGAGCAGAAAATGACTCGATACTAACTGTCCGTATGGAGCACGCTAGATTCGTTCAATATTGGTACAATTTGAGGAAATGTTTTTATACTTTCAGCAACAACTGAACACCCCTTAGGATGTCTCCAAAATCACGCCATGAGCCTGGAAACGAATTTTGATCTCGCTCAGTTGGTTACGCTTTTCGGTGCGCTACTAGCCCTTTTACTGAGTATAGCAAGCTTATTCTGGAGCCGAGAAAATCGACCAGAAAATAAACTCTTTGCAAGCATCATGGTGCTTTTCGCATTATTGATGCTAGGCGCAATACGGAGCAACGCTGGCATACCGACGGAAAACCAGCAGTACTGGGTACTGCACCTCTGGGGTGCGTTTGCATTGGCAATTGGTCCACTACTTTATTTTTACGTACGCACATCCGTAGATGCGAGCTATATATTCAAGGGGCAGCGACTGGTTCACTTTATCCCAATCCTGCTTCACCTTTCTTTGCTAATGCCGTTGGTGTTTGTGGGAGCTGAAATACGAGAATCATATGTGAATATCTACATCGAACGTGAGCTATATCGAAAACTCATACCAGGAATACCCAATGGAATGGTCTTAATGATTACCTATGCCCTTGCCTCATTTATCTGGATCCGCCGCTTTAAAACTCACGTCACTCAGGTAGCCTCCTTCGAGGACCAATTACGCATCCGATGGCTCAGATGGTTTACGAGTCTGTTGGTTATGCTACTTCTCTTGCTGGGACTATTCTCGCTACACGAACTATACCGACTGCCGGCAGCATGCGCCATGACCGCGTTTATGTGTGCCATCATACTTATTGCCCTGGTCAGGCCCAGGGTATTTCACGGGATTCAAACGACGCTAAAGCTATCCGGCGAGGAAAAATATGGAACCTCGCAACTTGATACCCTTCAAAAAAAGGCGTATCTGAAAACCCTTCTTCTTCACTTCGAACAGGAGAAACCATACCTTCAGCAGGAGTTGACACTGCGTGACGTAGCAGCACAGGTAAACATGCCTTATCGGCATGTCTCACAAGTAGTAAATGAAATGCTAGACAAGCATTTTATCGACTTCGTCAACAGCTACCGAATCGAAGCAGCCAAGACCATACTCCTCGATCCAAATAGCCTCCATTTAAGCATCGAAGGGGTCGCTGCAGAAGCAGGGTTCAACTCTAGATCCGCTTTTTACAGGGAGTTCAAGAAGGCCACTGGAGTCACACCTGGGGCCTTTCGCAAATCTCAACCTACTCCCTGAAGCAGGTCACTCCACTTTTTTTGCTTGATTTCTTGTCCATTTGCGTGTCGAGGGACATCCATTCATATCTCGAAAGACAACTCAGCAGACTATTTAGCCGATGTTTACTCCAGGGGTTACCTGCCCCAATGAAGAGCCAAGACAAACAAATGGTCTAGATAAGAAAATGACACCCTATTTATTTAAAACTTTTGCTATAGTTGGGATACTCCTCCTTTTAATTGGCTGTTCGGAAGATACAGTCAGCGACAATGATCCAATCATTGATGATGAGCCTGTTGAATTCACTGTAAACTATCCAGCCGGCCCTTTTGCGGCATTTTTTGATGGCAACCTGGTTGGCGCCGACTATTGGTCTGAAGTGCCAATGATCCTTTCGGCTGGAATGGGCTTTGCCGACATTGTTGGAGTTCCCGAAGATGTCCTAACAGAAGAGTTAGTCGAACAAGCAGGCGGAGCGTGGTTGTCTGATATTGATTGTGATCCAAATGACGTTGGAGCCTTCACTTCTACATCACTCCAAAGTCAGGTAAATCTAGTATATGTTTTGCAAACACCGTACGGAACGCTAGAAGACGGTGCAATAGGGCTTGATGGGCTACCCATTGTGTTTAGTTGGCCAGTGCTGACCAACACGATTGATTT
>JAHQVL010000017.1 GCA_019634345.1 Rhodothermaceae bacterium | reverse complement strand
GTTAGCCGCACGGGCCGTAACCACCCATAGGTGCTCAGCACAGATTCTTCTTCTTCGAGTAAAACCGGCTCCATGTTTACTGCAATAAAGTGTTGCGAATCGCCATTGCTGATTTCTGCTGGATATGTGGTTGAAGCGATGCGGTCATTTACTTGCACGTCGAGTTCACGACCATCGTCTTCCAGCAACGGAAGGGTTATACCAAATCGAAAATTGTGAGGGGAGTGTACAGTACTAAGCACACCATCGGGAGTGACGATAAATTCGTGGAAGAAATTGGGTCCTCCCACGCCAGTCACGGGTGCATACAAGATGGAAAAACGCACGAGTAACGGGTGTTCCATATCAACGCGCAACGTGCCCTGATAATGTTCTCCAGCCATTGCAAGGCGAACCCACTGGGTGCCTACGCTCCAGGTAGGGCCAAATGAGACCGCTTCCTCGAACAAGTAATCTCTGGCGCCGTCGGACGGGCCGAGCCGGCTATCCCAGCCTGGTCTAGAAAAGCGCATTACGCCGAGAGGGGTCCAAAACGTATCGTACTTGGGTACGGAGTCTCCACGTAAGTTCGCAAAGACCTGCATACCACCCGCATTAGCGACGACGCTCCCGAACCGTTCATCCATTTCAAGCACAAACCCGCCTATTTCTGCCGCTGTGGGTTGCTCTTCGATCTGATTTTTTCGGGTGTGATATGATTCCGCAAGGTGATACATAACGGCGCCGCTGTAATTGCTGTATTGGCTTGCCGGTTGATAACCGATGCGTTCTTCTGGGTCAAAGTAGTTCTTGGTGATGTAGAAGGATCCCGTCCAGGGATCGTCTGATCGATGCCAACGCATGATGCTATTAAACGCCATATTCGCTGCATGCCGGTACATACCTGCTTTATACGAATCCCCATTACGCAAATGGCGTTCGGCCATGACATCAAAGATGAGTTGATACAGGACATCATTAAATACGTGATTATCCGTTCGGCCATTGGGCGGGCATTGCCCCGTAGGATCTTGAAGCAACAGCGAGTAGGAGGTACCCGTTTCTACAAAGCGCTGGATCTCTTCCGCTGAGGGGCCATTATAGCCGGCCTCAATTAATGCCAACAAATTGCCCCTGCCTACTGCTTCTACAGCATGAGATTGCGGGTGTCCGTTCCAGTCCTGATACAAATTTAATTTGTCCAGGCCAATCCGCTCCCTCTGTGTTCTGTTAAGCCAGGCGTCCTCGATAAACTGTATCGCATCCTCCTCCGATATGAGGCCATGGTTTGCTCGAATCCATTCCCCTTTCATCGCATACGTACGCCAGTTATTGGTTTTTTTCTGGATGCTCTCGATGATGTGGGTTACTGGCTTACTTAGCTGCTCCCTCCAGTTCGCAATAGTCTCTTCCTGAACCATGCCTTCATAGAGTGAAATGGCAGTTGCCAGGGGCGCAATAAAAAACTCACCATGTTGGTCTGGGATAGAGCGGTTGCCTGCTTCAACAACGTGAAGGGAACGATTCATTGCTCGCACTCCATGCTCTAACAGGTTTTGTGCCCTGCCAGCATGAACGAGCGTTCCTACAGCGTGTGCAAAGTAAGGGGTAGCGTATTGATGCTCTCTGTTCAGAATGGGGTCGATGATTGCCCCTTCCTCATTCTGGTGCTGGATGGAGAACGTACACAGGCCTTCAATGATGTCCAGCAATTCATCAGGCGTTGTATGTATTGCCTGCCAGGGTCGGGCAGTCAGGTGAAACCCTTCCGGTACGGCTTTGGACAACTCCAAAGAAAAAGGCAGCTTATAGAGGAATGGAAGTGAAAAGCCCAGTACGGATTTTTGGATGAAGCTTCGTCGGGAAAGGTCAGAGATCATCAGAGAGTTCATTGGATTAGTAAAAGACACTGTACTTAGTTAAACACTAATCTACTACTTTTATGCGTAATGCTGCTAACTAGAGTGGAAGAAAGGGCGATTAATGACAGGATTAGGCTTCAAGCACTAACCCCAACCAAGAGCCAACCCGCCCTGGTAGACGATCAGTGAGGCGAGATAGGCGAGGCCGGTCATGTATACCCACATGATGACGGGCCATTTCCAGGAGTTGAGTTCTCGTTTAGCGATAGCGAGGGTGCTGGTGCATTGAAGAGCCAGCACAAAGAATACCAGAAGGCTGAGTGCAACGAGAGGGGTGTAGAGGTTGCGTCCTGTTTCTGGGTCCTTTGCGTTTTGAAGGTGCTCACGCAGGGCCAGGCTTTCTTCATCGGCGTCGGCGATGCTGTAGATCGTGCCAAGGGCTCCAACGATGACTTCACGAGCAGCGAATGCCGTTATGATGCCGGCGCTGAGTTTCCAGTCGAAGCCAAGCGGACTCATTACAGGCTCGATCATTTTGCCTAAATACCCAATAGCACTCTGCTCCATTTGATAGGCGGAGGCGGTATTGTCAAGCTCAAGCAGTTCGTCTTCCAATTGGGCAACTCGTGCGTCATCATTTCCATCGCTCAAAGAAGCCAATTCAGTCTCCACAGCCGTGTATCGGCTCTGTATTTCTGTAGGCAGTTCTGCCTTTGGGTATGTGGCTCCAAACCACAACAGGATACTAAATACAAAGATAATCCGGCCGGCACGAATGAGAAATATCTTTGCTCGCTCAACCATCCTCCAGAATACAAGCTTCCATTGAGGAGCTCTGTAAGGCGGTAGCTCCAACATAAAGAAAGACTCCGGACCACTGATGGTTTTCTTTAATACGGCTGCTGCCACAAAGGCAACCACGGTACCAAATATATAGAGCGAAAACATGGTCAAACCCTGGTACCCAATCGGCCCAAAGAACGTGGCAGCGGGTATAAAGGCTCCTATGAACAGGGTATATACAGGAAGCCGTGCCGAGCAACTCATCAAGGGAATCACGAGGATCGTCAATAGCCGATCTCGTTGGCTTTTCATGGTTCTAGTAGCCATAATGGCTGGTACTGCGCAGGCGAATGCACTCATCATCGGCATAACTGAGCCTCCTGATAGGCCAACCCGTCGCATGACCCGATCCATGATAAATGCTGAGCGGGCCATATACCCGGTACTCTCCATAAGAGAGAGGAAGAAGAAAAGAAAAAGGATCTGGGGTAAGAAAATAACGACATTTCCAACACCTGCAATCACTCCGTCAACAAGGAGATCTGCAAGCATGCCCTCAGGCAAAACCGTACGTACAACGCCGGCTAGTAACGAAATACCGGCGTCAATGAGATCCATGAAAGGCGTAGCCCAGGAGAAGATAGCCTGAAAGACGAGCAGCAGTAATACAACGAAAATAACTGGTCCCCAAATACGATGTAGCAAGACACTGTCTAGCCTATCAGTGAGCTTCCGTGCTTCTGCAGCTTCCTGGGTTTTTGTGACTCGCCGTGCAACCTGCCCTAGCCAGCTATAGCGTCCACGAACTTCAGCTTGTCCATACGCGACGGATTTACTGTCAAGCTCTTCTCTTGCGTCTTTAACCGATTTAAAGAAGGAAGGAGAGCGTGTTTCCCAGTAATCAAGCAGGCGATCGCTGTTCAGAATACGCAGGCATTCAGCCTCTCTGCGTTTCTGAGTAAGAGAGCCGTCTATCTTCTTGAGTTCATCTGCTAATCCCAGGATTGCGGTACCCACCTCTTCATCAAGCCGCCATCGCGTTGCACCAGGAGAAGGAAGAGAGCCTTTGACCAGGTTTCTTAAGTCCTCCAGGCCTTGTTTTCGCGTTGCAACCATTGGGACAATCGGAGCCCCAAGGATGTCTGATAGAAGGCGAATGTCAAGGACTGTACCTCCAGCTTCTACCTCATCCATCATATTTAACACAATGATGGTTGGTAGTCCCAGGTCTAAGATCTGTGAAGCCAGGTATAAATTCCGTTCGAGGTTTGTCGCATTAACAACACAAACAATCAGGTCGAGCGGGTCCTCATCTGGAAGATGGCTGGTTATCGCATCGTAGGCAATTTGTTCATCTTCCGATTTCGGGTTGAGGCTATACGTACCGGGAAGATCGATGATTTCGATGTCTTCGTGCCCAACCAGCGTACCCGATTTTCGTTCAACTGTAACGCCTGAATAATTGCCAACTTTCTGCTTTAATCCAGTAAGTAGGTTAAAGACGGTTGATTTGCCCGCGTTGGGGTTTCCCGCAATGGCGACCCGTCTAACTTTGGTTGCATGAACCGTAGTTGTTGGTGTAGAGGGGTCAGAAGAGGCCATGGCTCCAGGACTCGGCTCTATCTGGAGCTGAGAGATAAATAGTGGGAAGTAGTTGGGGTATTAACTAGCTTCTATATTTATTTGAGTTGCATCAGCCCGGCGGATTGCAATCTGGCAGTTCTTGACTTTGACCGCAATAGGATCTCCCAGAGGCGCTACTCGAACAACTTCAACTTCTGTTCCGGGCAATAATCCCATTTCCATAAAGCGGTCGGAAATTCCATCACACCAGCACGTTACCCGTGCACATCTTCCAGGTTCTAGTTGATCAAGAGTCATCGGCGAACTCAACGTATATATTTTCTAGCTATCTAGACTTATTCTAGATAATATCGATTACGTTCCCCAATTAATTATTAATGAAGTCATTTTCGCCAGGGACTAATCGGAAGAAGGGGCGTGCTTGTCTAATATATCGTCCTTGATGTCCATGAGGTAAGCATAAGCCGCATCATATTCATTAGGAATTTTGCCTTCCAGAATGGCTTCGCGAATGGTTTCTTTCAGTATGCCAATGACCTTGCCGGGTTTGAGATTTAACACTTCCATGATTTCATTCCCATCAACAGGGGGTTGGAAATTTCTCAACTTGTCTTTTTCCTCCACTTCTACCAGCTTCTCGTCTACCCGGTCGAAGGCCCTGAGATACCGCTCTACCCGCTTCGGGTTTTTGGACGTAATATCTGCACGGACCAATGTCATCAAGTCATCAATGGCGTCTCCGGCGTCAAACAGTAAGCGGCGTACCGCGGAGTCCGTTACTTCTTCGTTAACAAGAGCGACCGGGCGGTGATGCAAGCGGACGAGCTTTTGAACATACCGCATACGATCATCCATGGGCAGCTTGAGGCGCTTAAATAGTTTTGGTACCATTCGGCCTCCTTTGTCTTCATGCCCATGAAAGGTCCAGCCATGCGAAGGCGAAAAGCGTTTGGTTCGCGGTTTGGCAATGTCATGCAACAGTGCTGCCCATCGCAGCCAAATCGTATCTTCAGGATCCCGTTCTTTGACTAAGTCAACCAGGTTATCGACCACCTGTAGGGTATGATAGAAGTTGTCTTTGTGCCGGTGCCCTTTGATTTCTTCAATCCCTTTAAGGGCAGCCAACTCAGGGAAAAGGATGTCCAGAATGCCTGTTGTAAAGAGGGGGCGAAACCCAACAGAGGGTTTGGAGGTGGCCATGATCTTCTGGAGTTCCTCTATAATGCGCTCCTGACTGAGTATTTTAACCCGATTGGCCTTGATTCGCATAGCCTGGTAGGCCTTATCGTCGATAGTGAAACCCAGTTGTGCTGAAAATCGTGCGCCTCGGAGCATCCGTAGTGGATCGTCTTCAAAGGTCTTTTGTGGATCCAGGGGTGTTTTGAGGATTTTCTCTTTGAGATGTCGCCGGCCTTCAAAAGGATCAAGCACCTCTCCAAAACGCGCTGGTGATAGTTGAAACCCCATCGCATTGACCGTAAAGTCTCTGCGGTATTGATCCTCTTCGAGTGTGCCTGATTCCACGATAGGTTTGCGAGAGTTTTTCCGATAACTTTCGCTTCGTGCGCCTACAAATTCTATATCAACGGGTCCAATCCCTTTCTTGTGAATACGGATAGCCGCCGTTCCAAAATTGGGGTAGAAATTGACGGATTGGGCCTTTAGGGCTTTACTGGAGAGCCTGGCAAGTTCAAGCCCTTTCCCGCTACCAACGCATACAATATCGATGTCCTTGGTTTCCCTACCAAGCATGAGGTCACGTACAAACCCACCAACCACATACGACTCAATACCGTGTTTGTCCGCTATTTCGCCAATCGTCAAAAGGATAGTGGCAAAAGGGGTTTGTTCTATGTGGTTTTTTAGGTTATCGATCATTCCCTAGCGCAGGCACTTCCGAAGCTTCTCAATAATACGCTTGGTTTGAAGGCCGTCAAAAATAGAAACTGGTGCAGGTTGCTCCTCCGCAATGGCGATGATGAACGCTTTTAACGCTGCTTCATCGAGGCTAACGGTGGGTAACGAGGACACTTCAAACGCCGTTTGAATGTATCCGTTCTCCTGATCCTGTTCTTCTTCGGTTTGTTGGGTTTGCTTCAGCGTGCCTTGCTCAAGATCGACTTCTATACTGAACCCGGTACCGGACGCATGAACCGTATGCACCGATTTAGAGGCTGGTTGATGGATGTGGATGTGGATGTAGGTCCCGTTTTGAAATCGAATGCTGGCCAGTAAGGTGTCCGGGATCGGTGGTTTGCTTCGTACAACCTGGGCGTCGATACGCTGCACCTCACTCTTGTTTGCATAATGATAACAAAGTTCAAGAGACTGCTCAATGGCCTTTTGAAAAGCATGTGTTGATGGAGTGGCCAGCGCTTTTTGAATGGATAATACAGAGGTAGACCTGCGGGAAGGAAGCCGGTTGAAAAGTGGGTGATACTTTAACGGTAAGTCAATGCCCAATTCTGAGCCGGCTTCTTCCGCCAACTCCGCAAGTTTTTGATACTCGGATATCGAGATCGACGTATTCCAATGCAGGTAAGCATGAAGCCCGTTTCGAAGGACCTGCTCTGTAACCGTATACATGTAAGCAGCAGGCACCGAGATAAGAAGCACATCCAGCTTCTCCAGGACTTCTGGCTTTTGGTTAAGCCATTCGTCTATGATAGCAGGTTCACCCCAATCAATCTCTTCAACGTCAGCAGCAATCTCAATCCCTGAGGATGCTATACTTGAAAGCATATCCCTGCGCGACACGACAAACTCTTTATGTCCCAGTATACCAATCCGCATTCTGATTTAGTTGTTTAGCGTTCGGCGTTCGTTGTTTTTCGTTATTAAGAAGCCATTAACGACAAACAACGAACAATAAACAACGAACATCAAATATATGGAATCCATGACCTTCATTTCATATTAGCGAATTACTAAAATTGACGGGTGTATATTATTACACCCAGATGATGGGATCATCTGGCTGGTTTCAGGTTTCGCGTTTCGGGTTGTTAGCGTGTTTAATCGCGTACAACGCGAAACAAACGCGAAACCCGAAACGCGAAATCCGAAACAGATATTACAATGCACACTCGTTTATTCTCATTTACAGCGATCGTAAGTATCACTCTTCTCAGTCTGTTTACCGGCTGCGGGGCTTCTAATTCGGAGGGGTTGGAGGCGATGAAGAGTCCGCCGGATACGAGCTATTCGGTGATTTTATTGGGAGGGCTCGTATATGATGGGACTGGGGATAGGCCGATGCGGACGGATCTTGGACTGGTAGGCGATAAGATTATTGCCGTTGGGGATTTGTCGGAATTTACTGCTGAATCGATCTATGATATAAGTGGGTTGGTCGTGACACCTGGGTTTATAGACATTCACAGTCATGCGTCTGGAGGGAATTTCAAAGCGAGTGGATTAAACGCGTTTCCCAATGCCGAGAATTACATACGGCAAGGGGTAACGTCGGTCATTGTAGGGCAAGATGGCTCCTCGGCATTCCCAATCGATAAGTTTCTGAAAGAGATGGAAGGGCGCCCTGCTGCTATCAACCGGGGGACGATGGTCGGGCACGGCACGGTCCGAGCTATTGTCATGGGAAACAGGGATCGCCAGCCGACAGGTAATGAGTTGAACAAGATGAAAACCATGGTACAGCAATCCATGCAATCGGGTGCTTTTGGTCTGTCATCTGGGCTTGAGTATACACCGGGTGCGTACGCAAAAACAGAAGAACTCATTGAACTAGCGAACATATTGGAGCCCTACAATGGCATTTATATCAGTCATATTAGAAATGAGGGTGCGGAGTTACTAAAAAGCGTAGAAGAAACGATCCGGATTGGTGAAGAGGCCGGCATCGCTCCCCAAATTACGCATCATAAAGTAGTCGGAAATGGGCGATGGGGAATGAGCGAGCAGTCGTTGAGGCTTGTAGAAGAAGCTCGCCAGCGAGGCGTGGATGCCATGAGCGATGTGTACCCTTACACAGCATCCAGTACAGGCATTAATATTTTATTTCCCCCATGGAGCAAAGAAGGAACGCGAGCACAGCGGGTAGCTCGGTTAAAAGACCCGGAGAAAAGAATCTTTATTCGCAATGACATCGCAGAACATATAGAAACTGAACGGGGTGGAGATCCCTCGAGTATTGTTGTTGCAAATTGTTCGTGGAATAGAAATCTGAACGGTAAAAGTCTTGCCGATATCCTTGAGGAGCGAGGCCGGGAGGTTACAGTAACGAACGCGGCCGATCTTGCGATGGAGCTTGAAATCAATGGGGGATGCATGGGTGTATTTCATTCCATGGGAGAGGAAGATGTAATCCGCATCATGAAGCATCCAACCACAATGGTTGCTTCGGATGGAGGAATACCGCGGTTTGGTTTAGGAGCTCCTCACCCTCGAAATTATGGTACATTTGCTCGCGTCATCGCTCGATACGTTCGAGAACTGGATGCTCTGTCAATGGAGGAGGCAGTTCACAAAATGTCAGCTCTACCCGCTCAGCGCCTGGAACTGGAAAACAGAGGGATCTTAAAAGAAGGCGCAATCGCGGATCTGGCTGTGATTCAGGCAGACTCCTTGCAGGATCATGCTACCTTCGAGAATCCCCATCAATATGCAACCGGTGTGATTCACGTGTTTGTGTCCGGTGAAGCAGTACTGTTGGATGGAGAAGTGACCGGGAAAAGACCAGGAAAAGTGCTCAGGAAGTAGCTGGGAAGAATTCATCGTACAGCGATTGAACAGCATCGTCCATCTCATCGGCTTTTACCCCAAACATCATACTGACCTCGCTTGAGCCCTGGTTGATCATCTCGATATTCACTCTAGCCCGTCCGAGGGCTGAACCTGCGCGTCCCGTCAGGCCGATGGCATGCTGCATGCCTTCTCCAACCACCATAACAAGAGCGATGTCTCGTTCAATAGTTACTTTATCTGCATTGACGGATTTTTTCAGGTTGTCGATAATCAGTTGTTCTTTCTCGATAGGAAGGTAAGCGTCTCGGATAATCACAGACATATTGTCGATCCCGGAAGGGGTGTGCTCATAGGGAATGCCGGCGTCTTCAAATACGTGTAGCACGCGTCGGCCAAAACCCACAGCGCGGTTCATCAGGTAGCGACTAATAAAAACACTACAGAACCCATCCTTTGCTGCAATCCCAACAACGGGCCTGGCAGGATCGAGGGATCGTTCTTTGACGATGGTTGTGCCACGCGCCTCGGGATTGTTGGTATTTCGAACACGAACTGGAATGCCTCTGTGGACAACCGGCTCCAGAGCTTCATCGTGAAATACACTAAACCCGGCATAAGACAGCTCTCGCATCTCCTGGTACGTGAGAACAGTGATCGGATCTGGATTCTCTACGATAGCCGGGTTGGCGGCGAGGACGGAGTCGACGTCTGTAAAGTTTTCGTATTCGTCGGCATGAACAGCCGCTGCCAGTATAGCGCCTGTGATGTCTGAACCACCCCGGGGGAAGGTGACCAGTTCGCCGGCTTCGGTATATCCAAAAAAGCCAGGGAAAATACTGATCCCAGGGCAGTTTTTCAGGTTGCTCAACCGCTGATACGAAGACTCCAAGATGCGTGCCTGGCCGGCTTCGTCCGATAAGATCATGCCGCCATCCTGAGGGTTGATATATCGAGATTGAACACCTCGAATCGAAAGGACCTCAGCAATTAATCGAGCATTGTTGTCTTCTCCGGCTGCCTTCATAGCGTCCATAAAAAAATCATCATTCCGATACGATGAATCCATGCGAGAGAGGAGATCCTTTCGAATCGTCTCAACAAAGGATTCAGAGACAGAAAAAGCGGCGGCAATGGCCGCATATCGGCTAACAATTTCCTCTAGAACAACGTCTGTCGATTCGTTCTTGAGATGTTTTAGTGCACATTGAATAAGAAGGTCGGTTACTTTTGTATCGCCTGGCGTACGTTTTCCCGGTGCAGAAACAACAATGAGGCGCCTTTCAGGATCGCTTTCAATGATATCACATACTTTCTGAACTTGCACGGGGGAGGCCAATGAACTCCCGCCAAATTTTGCGACTTTCATGTGCAACTCTTCGTATAAAGAAATGAACTCCTTTTTGCAGTTATAACCAGAACTGCGGTTTTTAAAATCGATAACATATAGTTTACGTTGTTTTTATCGTAACATTTATATCGGTACTTGAAGTTTATTTTAATCAAAGCGCTTTCATATCCTCATCTGCGTCCTGTCTAGTAACCGCATGCTCTATCTGTGTCTATTGATTGGTGCTATTTTAGGTGTTGCTCTTTTTGAGATAGAAGGGCTGGTTCCGGGTGCATTTTTAGGATATTTGATTTACAGAGACCGGGCCTGGCAAAAGACGGTCGACCAGTTGAAGGGCCAGGTTCACTCGTTACGTAATCGAATTGAGTCTTTAGAACACCATCGAGAAGAAGTCACCCTCACAGAGTCGTTCGTAGTTGTAGAAAACCCGGTCGCCGAAGAGAGTGAACCCCTGAGTCAAGAACGTGCAGAACCGGTAGAAGAGACTGAGCAACAGGAAGCAAGTATCCATAACAGGGGGCAAGAGGCAGTGGTTGAGGATAACATCCCAGAGCCAGAGCCTTTAGCTACTCCGCAGGAGCAAAAGAATCTAGAGCCGGAACCTGTTGGGGCCTTGGAGAACATTCGTTCGCTTGTATTAAAAGGAAACTGGCTCTACCTGTCAGGGATTGCCGTATTATTTATCGGGTTATGGCTGGCAATTGAGAATCAGATTATTCCTATCTCGTGGAG
>JAHQVL010000161.1 GCA_019634345.1 Rhodothermaceae bacterium | reverse complement strand
GTTGTCACGCGGATCAACCAATAGTTCATCTTGAATTTCAGCCCGTGCAAATGCGGCACGAATCCGGATATCCCGCAAAAAAGGTAGGTCTATAAGCCCGTAATCAAGGAGAAGATCAGCACCCCAAAGAAGGATTTTTCCTTCCGAACCCTCGCCAAACTCGTTATACAACGCCGAACCCCAAAGTCCTATTTTACTTCATACAGAAAGATGAAAGCGGCCTCCTATAGCAAAAATATCGTCTGTGCCTCCTTTGGTGAAATCCACCACGGTACCTAATGCCCCATCAAAACCGCGAATAGTGTAGATATTTCCGTCCAACGAAACCTGATCCAGGTCTAGCAAATCCCCTTCTATCCCCGCTCCGAATTCAGACCAAACATTGGGAAGCAACAACCCATCGAATGGATCGCCCTGACGCCCTCCGTAGTAGTGATGAAAAGGCGTTGAACCAAACGGCACCCACATTTTCCCTGCGCGGAGTGTAAAACGCGGTGATAACTGATATGCCATTTCATAATAAGTCAGGTCCAAAACCTCAGCATCAAGCGTTAGCTTCTCAGTTGGGGTTACTTTAAGAAATAGAAACCGGTGGTAATTCCTAAAGCGGCTTTCCCTGGAAGCCCCTTCTTCTACTGGATTTTCTATTTCAAAATTCAGGTCAAAACGACCACTAATATGAATCATATCAGTCCACCCTCCTCCATGAACCTCTTGGGATGGTTGCTCCTCTTCTATATCATCAAAACCCATCTCAATGGCAGTGGTATCTTCCTCAACTTGAGCATAGGTACGAGAGGAAACGATGACGAGCATACATACTGATAGCATTACTGCGTACAGGTGGCGCATAAGCCCTCTGAAAAGTGGTTGGGTGATGGCGGTTTTACAAGGACTTGGAGTGGATATCCGTCCTGTTCCTTAATTTATCTTTACTTGGATCACAAAAACCATAACAAGGGCCCTACTCTTTATGTAGGGAAGTCCCGGCAAATCGTGTAAGGGACCGTGTAATCAAGCATTTTCAAGTTGTTTAGCATCTCTCAGATGCCTACCATTTTCATCTAAGTGATCCCTCATTTAACGTCTTGAACCACCTCAAGAACATGCACATTTCGAAGCATTCGGTGTTCGACCTATACAGTGCCGCTATAGTCGGTATCACAGGACTTGCAATTACATTCGTGCTCTTTTTTGTAAGCGGCTGTGACGCACGAGAAGTAGTAGAGATAGAGCGCCCCTTTTTCGAAGCTCCTCCCGAAGAAGCGCTGGGTTTTTTAGGGTACGATGATGAGGACGAAAAATTAACTGTGTGCGGTAATTGCCATGTCGGCCAACAATCTGCCTGGGCTGGCACGGGTCATGCAGATGCATGGGAATCATTGCAGGCAAGTGGCCATGCTCAAGCCTTTTGTGAGAATTGCCACACCGTGGGCCCAAATGGAAACCAGTCGACTGAACCTTCTGGATGGGCCTCCACACAGGACAGCCGTTACCATGACGTACAGTGCGAAAGCTGCCATGGTTTAGGAGAGGTTCATGTTGCAAATCCAGACATAGATGGTTCGCATCCTCAGGCTTCTCTCGCTGTAGGAGATCTTTCAGATTTGGCCAATGCCACCGGTTGTGCAGAATGCCACCAGGGAGCGCATCATCCATTTGCTGAGGAATGGGCGCAATCGGGACATGCAAGTGTTGTGTCATTTGCTGCAGCACGGGAAGAATGCGCCGGCTGCCATCGCGGCCAAGGCGTTCTTGCTGCATGGCGGGTAACAGACAGTTATGTAGAGAAAGATGCAGAGGAACACCTGGCTATTACCTGTGGTGTCTGCCACGACCCCCACTCCGGCGCCAACGAGGGACAATTGCGTCGACCAATATCAACGTCGTCTGTAGAACAACACCTATGCGCCAGTTGCCATAACCGGCGTACGGCTCCTGACCCTAATTCGTCCCACGGATTGAGCCCCCACTCCCCACAGACAGCCCTTTTATTGGGCGATGCAGGCTGGTTTCCGCCTGATGTTGAAATTGATCAGGGAGAAATACTACCTACCCATGGATCTGCATCCAATGCCAAGCTGTGTGCCACGTGCCATGTAAATTCCTTTACGGTGACAGACGATGCCACAGGGGATTTTGTATTCAACGCAACAGGGCACTTGTTTACAGCGGCACCTTGTGTAAATGAGCAGGGCATACCTACGCAGAGTGAATGTGGAATAACAGCAGTAGAACGATCCTTCGCGGGCTGTACGGACGCCGGATGTCATAGCTCAGAAGAAAATGCGGCACTCGCATTATCTAATACGAGTACCCGAATTCAGGAACGAGCAGATGCGCTTATTGAGCTTCTCGAAATGGTAGATCCAGGCCTTGAAGAAGCGGGAGGCGAAATAGATGCAGCGGACCCAACCTTTACCGCTGCAGAAGGAGCATTTTTTAACTATAACCTTGCAACATTCGGTAACGACACACGTGGTGCATCAGCCCATAATCCCTATCTCACTGAAGCACTCCTTGTAGCAAGTATCAGCACAGTCATAGATACGTATAACATAGTCCCTAGTGTTACTGGGCACACACGGGAGTATTGGAATACCGAATTGGATCGAATTCTTTCCAAGAATCGCTAATTCCTTTGGTGTCTTTAAACGAACATTGCAGGTTGTTTTGATGGCACTCAAATCCCGGTTATGAACCTTTAAGCCCTGCCTGCGTTAGGAGGAAGCTGAATTTTTAAGGGTTTATATACTTTATGGCAGATCAATTTCTCGAGCAACTGCTATCAAAACAGCGGATCTTCATAACCACCCACATTCGTCCGGACGGGGACGCTATAGGCTCTCAGCTTAGCCTTGGCCTCTTTCTTGAGAGCCTTGGAAAAGAGGTGGTCATGATCAATAGCGATCATATTCCGGATAATTTATCCTGGATGCCTGCTGTTGAGAAAGTCAAAACCTTTGACAAATCCCTTAAACAGCGAGAATTAATCGATCAAGCGGACTTGATTGTTGTTGTTGACACCAATGCCCTTGATAGGATTGGTGATCTGGCACCTGTGGTAAAGACCAGTAATGCACCTAAATTCCTGATCGATCACCACACAAATCCTGAAACATGGTTCTCAGAAACCTATGCCAGGGTCTCAGCCGCATCAACAGCAGAGCTTATCTACGAGTTGATCGCCTCTCACAACCCTGACTTGATTACCCCAACCATTGCTACTGCACTATACGTTGGAATTGTAACAGATACAGGATCGTTCAGGTACAGCGCTGTGGTTCCAGAGTTGCACCGGGTTGTGGCAGACATTCTAGAACGAGGAGAACTCTCCCCCACTCCTATTCACGTTGCTTTATACGACAATCGGTCTCTGAGCAGCCTCAGGCTCCTTTCAAGAGCACTTGCGACAATCACGCTCAAGTATGAAGAGCAACTGGGATACATGATTATTCCACAGAAGCTCTTGAGAGACTTACAAGCAGACTCCGATGAAACAGACGGATTTGTAAATTATGCCCTCTCCATTCGTACAGTAAAGGTCGCTTTATTATTCCTCGAAACGGCAAAGGGCACGAAAGTAAGCTTTAGATCCAAAGGAGATGCCGCTGTGAATACATGGGCTCAATCTTTTGGAGGTGGAGGTCATAAGAATGCGTCCGGGGCTTTTCTGAGGAAATCCTTGGAATCCACCATTTCTGAGGTTGTTGAATCAGCACCCAGATTTCTGGACTTCGCCAAGCCACCAACCCCATCAACCCACGACACACCCGGTGAAGACCAATTATCAGAAGAAGATGCGTCCTATCTTTCTTCGCTTCTAGGCATGAAGGATGATTAAGTAGTACGAACGAAGCAAGAAAACGGAATATGAAAGTTTCAGTAACTACTATACCCGTCACAGAACTTGACGTTGATATACTATTGATCCCATTGGGGTCTTCCTCCTTAAACGACAAATTGGAGGCCCTAGAAGATTCTTTTGGTCCTGGCATTCGCCGTGCAATTGTAGATTTTAAAGGAGAAGAAAAAGACCAAGTGCTGATCTACCCTGAGAAGTCACGAGCGAAACGCATCGTACTTCTGGGCATGGGGAAAGATGATCTCATCGATGCTGAACGCCTCCGTTGCACAGCTGCTAAAGGGGCTGCGCTCACTAAAAAAGCCAACACAGAGACGGTTGCAGTCATTAACCCCGCTACACCGCTGGATGTTGAATCTACAAGCCAGGCTCTTGTAGAAGGCTTTATGCTGGCATCCTATTCATTTAATCGGTATAAAACCGCCCAAGAGCAGCAACCTGTTCCTATTCAACGCCTGGTCATCCACGCGAGTGAACACGAAAAGTCGTGCCGTACAGGCGCTGAACGAGGACGCATACTTTCCGAGAGCGTGTCGAATGCGCGAGATTTGGTCAATTTATCCCCTGACGAAAAAACACCCGTACTTTTAGCAAAGGCGTTCGAGAAATCGGCAAAGAAGTATGGATACGAGGCAGACATCTGGGATAAAGCGCTCATTGAAGACGAAGGCATGGGTGGACTGCTCGCGGTGAACCGTGGCAGTATCGATCCACCTACATTCACCGTCCTTACCTGGCAGCCCGAATCTGCAATCAATGAAAAACCCATTATTTTAGTCGGAAAAGGAGTCACCTTCGACACCGGTGGCCTGTCTCTCAAATCGACTAAAGCGTCCATGGACTTCATGAAGAGCGACATGGCCGGCGCGGCTGCCGTAGCAGGCGCGGTTGAAGCAGCAGCACGCCTGTCTCTCCCTGTTTATCTCGTTGGCCTGATTCCAGCCACCGATAACAGACCCGGCGAAAATGCGTTTGTACCTGGAGAGGTCGTCCGTATGCACTCCGGAGCAACAGTGGAAGTCATGAATACAGATGCTGAAGGAAGAATGCTGCTTGCAGATGCACTTTCCTATGCAAAAACGTATAAGCCTGAGCTTGTTATCGATGTAGCCACGTTGACAGGCGCAGCTGTAGTAGCCTTGGGTTCTACCCTCGGAGCCATGATGACCAATGAAGGGCCAGGAAAGGAAGAGCGGATTCATGCGATGACGCAGGCCGGCCTGCGCAGCGGCGACCGCGTTCATCCCCTCCCCCTTTATAAGGAATACAAAGACTCCCTAAAAAGTGACATTGCTGACCT
>JAHQVL010000160.1 GCA_019634345.1 Rhodothermaceae bacterium | reverse complement strand
CCCTTTCTCATTCAGATCATGTGCTAAGTCTCTTCAACGAGGTAGACTTACAGTTAGGGATCTACGAGCGCAAGGATCCTCACACTCAAGATCCATTGCCCTCTCAGAATCAAGCAGAAAAGACCAATACCATTGAGCATCTCGAAAATGAGTTGCTGGTTACCAAAGAGCGCCTCACAACAACCATCAGCGATTATGAACACTCGCGCGATGAGTTGGTCGACATTAATCATGGCCTCAAAACGTCCGTGGACCAGCTCGTCTTTGAGAAGGGCCGGATTGATGCTGAGCGCAATTCATTGCAGACCATGGTGGGCCACATCATGAAGGCCAACAAGCACCTGAAAAGCCAGAATAAGCAACTTCAATCCATGAACCAGGAATGGGGAGATATCGTCTCGTCATGCGGTATAGGCATTTTACTCCTGAATGCCCAATTGTGCGTGAAGTTGTTCACGTCGGACATTGCCCAGATTTTTGATATCAACAAAATGGATATAGGCCGGCCCCTTTCCGACCTCAAGTCTCCTTTCCAATGGAATATCACAGAAGCGGCTAACTCCGTGCTGCGCACACGCACATCAGTAGAGCGCGAATATGTTAGTCAAAAAGACCAGTGGTATCGAATCAAACTTTCACCCCTAATAAACCAGGATGCCGTTACAGGCATTCTCTTTTCTTTTATCGACGTAACGGAAAGTAAACGAGAAAATGAATGGGACCGATTCCGGGCCAGTATTCTGAATCAGTTTGAGGATGCCGTGATCGTCACAAACAAAAGCGGACAAGTCACATACGTGAATCAAGCAGCTATCAATCGGTTTGCTTTATACCACAAAAAAAAGACGGGGTATTCCATCGAGCAGCTGTATCAATCGATTTGTACTATCCAGGAAGACACGGACGTCATCCTGGAGATCCTAGAGGAGAGGGGCAATTGGTCAGGAGAGCTGTATTATCAATCGTCTGATGGTAAACGCAAGCGAGCACAAACAACGATCATTGAGCTCAAAGACGAAGCCGGCCAGCTTATCGGTCACCTCAACATCATACGAGACAGCTTCCGTATTCAACAGCAGGACAACTCCTCTCTTCAACGCATCATCGAAGACCTCACAGAAAAAAACGAAGCGCTCCAGGATTTATAATCTCCTTATCCCTGAAACCGCTCTCTAAACCGTTGTAATTGATCGGCACTGCCCAATACATGCAGGGTACTCCCTAAGGCTAACGTATACTCCTTCGATGGATTGGTAGTTAACAGGTTCTCATTTTCTACTGCCAGAACAATGATACCTGTATCAGATCCAATGTGACTTTCTGCCAGGGTTTTACCGTACAAGGATTGCGGTGTTTTTACATGATAAAACTGCAGATGCTCACCCAAGACCATCATCGTCCTATTTTCCATCACAGCCAATACGGCTTCAACACCCAGTGAGGAATACCTCAACACGAGATCACTCCCCGCCCGGTGGCTGGCATCGATATTTCGTTCATGGGTAATCCGGCTAACGATGCGCACTCGTTTATTCAGATGCCTACAATAGGACGTCAGGTAGATATTAATCGCATCATCATTGGTGGTTACGACCACAGCGGAAGCCTGGGAAAGTCCCGCCTTAGATAACACATAGTATTCAGCAGCATCACCAATATGGACCTCATCACACACCTCGGAGAGAACCTCTTTTAGGCCTGGATTTTTCTCGATGATATGCACTCTCATTTTCTTCTGTGCGAGCCGTTTTGCAGCAGCAATTCCAACACGCCCACCGCCAATCACAAGCACGGGATCTGCCCCCTTCGAAACCGGTGATGATTCACTCCCAAGTAGTTTTAATTGATCTGCTGTCCCAATAAGGACAACCACCTGGTTTGGAAGCAGTATTGAATCTGTTCTAGCCGCTTTAAGCTGGCTTCCATCCCACACTCCCGCTACACTCACCCCAGTTCGCGCTCTCAATTTTGTCTCCGCTATCGTTTTCCCTTCAAGGAAGGAGCCCTCCACAGTCATCTGCGAGATATTTAATTCTCCGAAGGCACCGATATCGCTCAGCTTAGAATGAAACGTATTTACCCTGTCTGCGAGTTGTTCTCCAAGCCAACGTTTTAAGGGGAGTACATGGGTTGCTCCACTCAGTTGTAATACATCGACGGATTGCTCTTGATGGGCGATTGCCACAATCGGGACATCAGCGTCCAGCTCACGTATGGTAAGAATTGTGTTTGTATTAATGGTATCTCGGTCATTCACCACAACCATTCTCGCCTCATGGATCCTGAGCGCCTTAAACGTTTCCAACGTATCGGCTTCTCCTACTATGACGGGCAAGCCATCCACATACTGCCGAGCCGCTTCTTGTTCATCGGGCTGTATGATATAGGTCGGAACTCCATCGTTCTGTAAATGAGCCAACAAGCCAAGCGTGATCTGGGAGTTGTTGCACGTAATAATTGCATGGTTTGTTGTCGAAGCAGGGACTGCCGTGGGAACCCTCACTCTGGTTATCCGCTCGATCCATGGGCCAAACCGAATGAACACCACGGGCAACAACACCATGATCTGGATTACGCCCGTCGTTAAAACGATCATGGTAAACAATCTTCCTATGTCTGACTCAAAGGCGACATCCCCAAACCCGAGCGTACTCATGACCATCAGGGTCCAGTAAAAAGCCGTGATCCAACTATGCTGTACCCCTTCAACGTGCACCATCAACAATTGGAAGATAATGGCATACAGTATGAAAACTCCAAGCAACACCCACATATACCAGGTCATCTGCCAGAATGGATGACGTGGATACGGTGCATTCTTCCGATTTGAATTCATGAATTGCGGGATTCCCATGAATGAATAGAGATGGTGGAATAGGATCTACTAGTATACGGACTCCCCTTCCAACTCACAGTGCTACGCCGTGATTCCCATTCCTGGTTGCAATTGCCTATACTTAAACCATCCCCGGGCAGCATCGTCTGCCCGACCCTCCTTTTAAGGAGGGTTGTCTAAAAACATTAACACACCCCCAAGCAAGTCTTCTCTTACAAGGAGGGCAGACCAGCTTTACTGTAAGGGTTAGTCCCAGACTATCGCTATGACCACACGCTTCCTACACATCGCCACCTTTTTGCTAGCAGCACTTGCTTTTAGTTGCAGTACGCCGCCCGTTGATCGCCCAAACATCTTGTTTATCATGGTGGACGACCTGGGGCCAGAATGGATTAGTGCGTACGGAAGCGAGTCCATCGAAACGCCAAATATCGACCGGTTGGCTAATGAGGGGATGTTGTTTGAGAAGGCGTATTCTATGCCACAGTGTACACCAACCCGGGTAACGCTGCTTACGGGGCAATATCCTTATAGACATGGTTGGACCAATCACTGGGATGTACCCAGGTGGGGCGCCGGTGCACATTTTGACCCGGACTTAAACCTGTCGTTTGCACGCCTATTAAGAGAAAACGGATACAAAACAGCCGCAGCGGGCAAATGGCAGATCAATGATTTCCGTATTCAGCCAGAGGCAATGGTCGAACACGGATTTGACGAGTACGCGATGTGGACCGGCTACGAAAGCCTCAACCCACCCAGCGCAGAACGCTACCAGGATGCGTATATCCATACGAGGGAGGGCAGCTCTACCTATGAGGATCAGTTCGGTCCGGATGTATATACAGACTTTCTGATCGAGTTTATGAAGTCCAATCAAGAGCACCCCATGCTCTTGTATTTCCCAATGGCCTTGACGCATACACCCCTGATTCCTACGCCTCATGAACCAGATGCTGAAAGCAGGCAGGATCGGCATAAAGCCATGACCCGTTACATGGACCACCTCGTCGGACGCCTGACAAACACGCTCGACGAGTTAAACCTGAGAGAAAAAACCTACATCTTCTTCACGACGGACAACGGGACTACCCGTGGTATCGAAGGACAATTGAATGGCCGTACAGTGAAGGGAGGTAAGGGTTCTCTTGGTGAAAACGGGATGCGTGCCCCCTTTATTGTTAGCGCTCCAGGCCGTATCCCAAGCGGCTCAAGCACTGATATTTTGATGGACTTTTCCGATCTCTTTCCGACATTTCTAGAACTGGCCAATATCCCTATCTCAGACTCCCTCACTCTCGACGGAATCTCGTTCGCCTCAACACTGCACGATGCCAATAAAGGAGGAAACAGAGAATGGGTTCTGAGCATGGGCTTCGGACCCGCCCGCCTGACAGAAGAGGGCGTCAAACCCGTTATCCCATTCACAGACCGGGCCGTACGTGATCACCGTTTTAAACTCTGGGTGGTAAACGAACAACCTTCTGCGTTGTACGATCTGGAATTGGATCCAGGGGAAACAGAGAATCTTTTCAACTCTGAGGAGCCTCTGCATCAGGAGGCAAGGGAAAAACTAGAGGCCATTATCTATTCATTACCGCCTAAGGATGCAGCTCCAAGATACAATCCCATGCCGCCTCAACCATGGGATAAGACCCCAGCTACTTCTCCGGGGTGATTAATGCCCTAACTAATTATTCGCATCTACGGCATTCTTGCAATAAACCCCTGTATTAGGATGGTTCACTGCAGAACCCATAGAACAGGCTTTCTTGTAACTCTCGGACGCTTTATCCGTGTCTCCATTGGCTTTGTACGCATCCCCGAGGCTATCATAGACATTAGGTGATTCGGGAAAATTAGTTGCGTTTCGCTGCATGACGGCTACAGCCTCCTCGACCCGTTCTTGCCCCAGAAGAGTATAACCAACCTGGTTAACAATGGACTCTGGTGTTTTGATTTCGTAGCCAAAATGCGCGGACAGCGCTTCGTAGTGCGCATCAACGTCTTCCATGCCTCCCTCTGCGACTCGCCCAAATAGGTTATCAATGGACCAGCCATCATATAACCACTCCAGCCCCTTGTACGTTGAGCGATGCGGAATGGAGCCGTGCGTTTCTTCTTTCATCAACTCGAAGTGCCACTTGAAATGCTGGGGTCCGTGTTCTTCGAAAACGCCGGCCAATTCCCATGTCCCTGCAAGCATTGCCCCCCCTTCATTGCCCAGAGTCATGTAATAAGATCCTTTAAGTTCAGGGTTGTCCTTCATGAACGTTCCTACCTTGTCTACCAACCCTTTATTGTCCCACCACATACTTGGGCTGATCGAAATATGCGCGTTGAATAACCCGGGCTTCTTGAGCAACGCATTCACCGAGAATAACCCCCCGAAGGAATGACCTATCAGGATGCGATAAGGTACTGTACGGTAGTTCGATTCCACATAAGGGATCAACTCATCTGCGATAAAAGAGAGGAAGGTATCTGCACCACCGGCAGTTGGGAATTGATCGCTCGGCCCACTTAAAGCCGGCGTTAAGTCGCGAGTGCGATCCGTATTTGGGAGGCCAATAATGATCGCTTCTGGCATCTTACCATTGTTTGACAGAAACTGAGTGATGCCGGCCGTATGCAGCAAGTGTCCATCACCATCCAGCAGATAAATCACCGGATACGAGGTCGCGCTTTGATCATAACTAGCCGGCGTATACACAAGAACCGGCCGCTCCTCGTCCATGATTTCTGAAGTGATGCTCGTTTTAATGCCAAGTTGGATTGGTGTAGATTCCCCTTGCTGTGCAAATGAAGCAGGTGTGATTAGAAGACAAACGGCGAAAGCAAAAACTAGATTTCCTAATCTGGAGTTATACATAGAAGAATTAAATGAGAAATAAGGCCTCATGATGGAGAGGGGGGATGATTTATGCTATAGACAATCATTATGAAGTGTATTCCGATACATACGAAGATATCGAATTTACCCCGATTTATAAAGAAGTCCACGCCTTCTATTTCACCCAATCTCCTGTAAACCGATGCCTCCCCAGGTCAAGTGCGGCAAATCGATCTCGATGATCACCTTTATCTACACCGATTGCCTCCAGAGCTAAGTTGATCGCATTTCTTTCCTGTACCCAGGGCCCACCGGACAATTCTCCATTACACCAAACAACCCCTACTTGCAATCCAGTTCCACCAAATAATTCAGCCTCGATGTATGCAATACAGCCTTGATTGGACAGTTGTATTGACCACTTCACTACTTGGGCAGGTAGTTCTCCCTCATCTGTAAGCGGGAGCATAGCTATGTCGTATATTTTTCGAATCTGATCTGTCAACGGAATCATTCCAAAACCTTGGGGCAAGGAAATCACGTTGGTATTATCAATCGGAATCGAGCTTAATACATTCCGCTTACCTAAAAGAGCCTGAATGGTGTATGCCATACCTCAATTTAACTAGCCATTACTCATCTTGTCATCCAAGAGCTCAACTCTTGGTATGACGAGAGACAAATCCTCATCAATCTCATTTGTTTTCACTGGCACGCGCTCAAAGATATCATCAGACCAATTCTTTATAACCTGAGCTTTTGGCCAAGATTCTTCATCTTGAACCGTAATAGCCCGCCCACCCTTGAAAAAAAATGTTATTAAATGAAGTACAGTCTGATCTTCCAACTCATATTGGGAAATCTGGATTTCTTCTACGTTCTTCCAAAGGTATTTTTTTGTAGAATCTTGCCTACGAACTGTAAAACCAGTTGAAGCCAAAGTGACCTCTCCACGTCCGAAGATCAGCCGTCCTATTCCATCAATGAGTATGCTTCTTCTTTGATAGAAGAAAAAACCGAATAAGACCAATATCACTAGAGCCGCAAAAACCCTATGCCATCCCGAATACGTGGAAGAAGGGAAAAGCACATAAGGCAAAAAAATAAGTGTATTTATGAAGGCAAACCAATAAAAAAGAGCCAGCCATCTAAGTGGCCCATCTTCAATAGTATCTGCATAAATTCGATAGTTTTGCATAACTATGGAGGGGTAGTCAGAATGAATATGCGTCAACAGTACGTCTTCGATGAATGGGTATAGCCCGTTTAAAAAAGAAAGTTAACGATTCCTTTAGCAACAAAAAACCGGCTATTCTTTTTTCAGCTCCCTAGTAAACATCGAAAGGCCTGATGCCCATCATCTGGCATCAGGCCCATGTAGAGAATTCGTTGATAAACTGCTCTTCGGCCCTGTCGATGAGTTGTAAAAGCCAGTTGGATCAATAAATGGCTCAACAGGCGTTTCTGCGTGATCACGTGCATTCAGTTTTCGCTGCATGCAGTCAACATTTACACAAAGAGAAATCTACTCTCAAGACAAAAGAAATCGACGATATACTACCCCATGGACGAGGTTGCTACACAAACACAATTTGTGTATTCTCGCCTTCTGCTAGTTCAAACATATCTCCCACCGTGATAATTCCTTCGAGATCGTCTACAAAGTCTTCCTCGTTTAACTTGAACATTTCTACAGCAAGCTGGCACCCATATAGTTTTCCACCGCCTGCCATAAACATGTCTAAGAATTCAGAGACTGGCGGAATATCTAGTTTCTCCATTTCTTTTTTCATCATGTTGGATGCAAGTGCTTCAAAGCCAGGTAGCCCCCCGATAACAGTCGGCAAATGACGCATAAGCGCTGGATTTCCGACCGTCGCTGTATGGAGGTGATCTTGCTTCTTTTTATTGATTGCATCCAAACCAAAGAAAGTGAAAAACATACTGGCTTCAATCCCTTCCATCAATGCCCCGTTCGCCATAATCAATGCTGCGTAAACGTCCTCTAGCGTTCCTTTTGAGCAAATAACCAGTAATTTTTTTAATGGTTTTTTTTCAGGTAACGTGTTCTCGAGTGCCTTTTTAATTTCTATTGAAGCTTCCATGTTAGATTCCCCTCATAAGTACGTGTGTTTCTATTACGTTTACTTTTGCTGTACTCAGTAAATGGATACTATTCCTGATGCTATAAATCGCTCAAACACAACTTGCTGGTTTTGGAATTCCTGCAATACGGCTCGATTTTTTTAGAGGCCCACCAGGAAAAAGACTATAGAATTCTTTGATGGTTACAATTCCTGATTTGCCAATCCTTCGTATCGATAGGCGGACATCGTTCAGGAATTGTTCACGCAAATACAGAAGTACTTTAAAATGTAGATCCGTTAGTTCAATGCCTTCTTCTTTAGCGATAGTATGAGCTACTTCTGGCGTCCATTGCATCGGGTCTTTTAAATACCCCTCGCTGCTCATTTCTATGATTGAATTTGTATTCATGGTTTCTGTCATGATAAATGTATGCTAAGTGTTAAACGACTACGGGGTCTTCGTGCGGCCTGTGTTGTTTTTCCTTGCCGGCATTCGACATATTGGACGACACAGGTAGTTCTTTTCCTGTGAGTAACCTATGCCAGTAGATCCATCTAAACATCAGTTTCCCTGCATGATTGAGCCTAGACTCTTTGAGCAGGTTCATGGGTCCAAATACAGGGAGAGGATATTTCCCAGGTAATGGTTCGGTATCGTAGTTGAAGTCGATCAGTGTCGCTTTACCAAAGCCCGTTTCAATAAAGCAGTTGGCATGTCCATCAAACGATGCCTCAAGCGGTTTCTCTTCTATATAGTTGAGAACATTTTCCTGAAGTGTTTCAGCCATAAAATGAGCAACAGAACCGGCCTTGGAAGTGGGTACATTGGTTGCATCTCCAATCACAAAAATGTTATCAAACTCCTTGGCTTGCAACGTATGCTTATTTGTAGGGATAAAATTGAGGTCATCATCGTCTCCCATATTGCTTTCTTCAACAAAATCTGCCCCCATGTTAACCGGTACAGAAACCAGTAAATCAAAAGGCACACGTTGTTCGTCGTAGGAAACAATTTCTTTGCGCTCTTCATCTACACGTTCCAAGTAGAAGTCGGGAATGACTTGAATCTTCTTTTTGTCCAGTAGTCCGCTCAGGACTTCAGTTGCTACGGGTTTAGTAAACGCTCCAGAGAGCGGTGTGACATAGAGGATCTCAACCTTATCGCGCATCCCCTTATTTGTAAAATATGCATCTGCTAGAAAGGCAAACTCTAAGGGTGCAACAGGGCACTTTATCAGGGTCTCAGCGAGGTTGATAACCAATCGACCTCCCTGCCAATCTTCTAGTTTTTTTGCTAAGAGCGTACTGCCCTCGTAACTGTAGAAGTCGAAGATATCTTTATACCACAGATTTCCATTTAACCCAGGCGTTTCTGCAGGTCGTGGCGTTGTCCCTGAAGCGATGATCAATACATCGTATGCCAGTACTTTTCCGCTTGCAAGTCGAACTTCGTTCTTCTCTGGAATCACCTGGCTTACTTCATCCCAAATAGCTGTCGCTTCTTTTGGAAAAAACTCTTCTTTTGATTTGACAACTTGCTCTGGCTTATAGATACCGAATGGAATAAATAGAAAACCAGGCTGGTAGTAGTGTAAAAGATCTTTGTCTACAATAGTGATTTCCCACTCTTTAGCTGGAAGGGTACGATGTAATTTATTCAACATCATTGTACCCGCAGTACCCGCACCAATGATCAAGAGTTTTTTCATCTCAAACACCCCCTTATATCTAACGGCATTTATTGTGGCTGTTAGATATAGATTACGGGACGAGTAGCGAAAATTATGTAAGTGGCTCCTTACATCTAGAGTGGGTACTATTCTATAGCTTTTGTAAGCTAAACCCTTACAGCTATGCTACCTCTTTAATGATGAGTTCCTCACGTATTGACTCAGCTTTCTTTGGAGCTGGAATAGATATACCGCAGAGCAATCCCACAATTAAACCGAATATCATGGTCATACAAAACGCTTCAAATCCTCCTTTCTCTGTACGCTTATCAGGCAGGATTAAGCCATAATCCCAGGCACCAACTCCCCATGCACATCCGTCAGCCGATACCTTCTACCTTGATGCTTAAACGTCAACCGTTCGTGATCGACACCCAACAAGTGCAACAGAGTAGCCTGGAAATCGTGCACATGGACCGGGTCTTCTACGATGTTGTATCCGAAGTCGTCGGTCTTTCCATATACGGTACCGGCCTTTATACCGGCTCCCGCCATCCAGATGGTAAAGCATCTTGGATGATGGTCGCGGCCATAGTTGGAATCAGTGAGCTTACCTTGAGAGTAGGTGGTACGGCCAAATTCACCGCCCCAGATCACCAGGGTATCTTCTAGTAGGCCTCGTTGCTTGAGGTCGGTAACAAGAGCGGCGGAAGGTTGATCGGTTTCTCCGGCAAGCTGACCGAGCAGGTTGGGCAGGTCTCCATGATGATCCCATCCTTGATGATAAAGCTGCACAAACTTGACCCCTCGCTCTACAAGCCGTCGAGCAAGTAAACAGTTTGCAGCATAGGTACCTGGTACGCGAGCTTGCTCTCCGTACAGGTCGAAGATATAGTCCGGCTCGTCGTTGATGTTCATGGTTTCAGGGACGGAGGTTTGCAACCGATAGGCCATTTCGTATTGCGCCACCCGAGAGCTGATCTCAGGATCCATCACGCGCGACTCCTGCTCTTCATGCATCCGCTTCAGATAATCGAGCATGCGCCGCCGGCTGGAGGATTTTATCCCAGGCGGGTTCTGCAGATAGAGCACAGGATCCTTACCCGAGCGGAACTGCACGCCCTGATGCAACGACGGCAAAAACCCATTTCCCCATAACCTTGAATACAAGGGCTGCCCACCGTTCCAATGACTCCGAGACAACAAGACGCTGAACGAAGGTAAGTTTTCATTGTCAGAACCCAATCCATAGCTAATCCATGATCCTATACTGGGGCGGCCCGGTAACTGTGAGCCGGTTTGGAAAAAGGTGATAGCCGGGTCATGATTAATAGCCTCGGTGTACATCGAACGAATCATGCAGATATCATCCCCAATAGAGGAGATATGAGGGACCTGGTCACTAAACCAGGCACCTGTTTTTCCATGCTGATTAAAGCCGAAATGAGAACCTGTCAGAGGAAACGACTGCTGATGCGCTGTCATCCCTGTGAGCCGCTGCTCTCCACGGACCGAAGGAGGTAACTCTTCGCCATTTCGCTCTTTGAGGACCGGCTTGTAATCAAACAAATCCAACTGCGAGGGACCACCACTCTGGAAGAGGTAGATGACCCGTTTGACTTTAGGCGGAAAGTGCGTCCCACCCAACACACCTTGATTCTTGTCCGGATCGTCAGCGAAAACGGACCTGGGGCCTAACAAGGAAGCCAGAGCCGTTGCACCCAGGCCCAAACTGGTCCTGGATAGAAAATCTCTTCGGGAATACTGTGCTTCGTATTGATTGCAATGCATATCCGTTACCGCTTGATATAAGCTTCGTCAAAATTCATGATGGTACTCGCCACGATGGTACCCGCTGCTAAATCGCCTTGGGACAAAGAAGCATCAGCGAGGTACTCGCCAACACCTAAAAGTTCTTCTGCATCTGAAGGATGCTCTTTAAAATGATCCTGCTCCTCTTCGTACAGCGTCATCAACATCTCAATTTCGTTGCCTAATGGGTACCGACTGGTGAGAAGACGAAATCCATAGGTAATCTGATCACGAAGTGCGGCTCCGCCTTCTTTCATCATCCGCTCAGCAAGAGAGCGCGATGCTTCGACGTACTGTGGATCGTTCAATAGCACGAGAGCCTGGAGGGGTGTGCTTGTTTTCTGGCGTTGGACAACACATTCGTTGCGTTCCGAGGCATCAAAGCTGATCATAGAAGGCGGTGGCGTACTCCGTTTCCAGATGGTATACATGCTTCTCCGATACAATTCGGCACCTTTACCCTGAGGATACTCTGTCTCGTTTCTTGTTGCCAACTCTTTCCATAACCCGGCCGGCTGGTACGGATGCACACTAGGCCCGCCTATCGTTGGAACCAGTAACCCACTCGCCGCGAGCGCATTATCTCGAATCATTTCTGCGGTCATTCGATAGCTCGGGGCTCGCGCCAGGAATATATTATCTGGATCCTGCTCAAGTAACTCCGGCGTTGCTATAGAAGACTGCCGGTATGTCGCAGACATCACCAGCATCTTGACAAACGCTTTTACATCCCATCCACTCTCAACAAAGTGAACAGACAACCAATCCAGCAACTCTGGATGGGAAGGAAGAGCACCCTGGCTTCCAAAATCCTCTGGTGTAGCAACAAGGCCACGGCCAAAGAGCATCTGCCAGTACCGGTTCACGATCACGCGAGACGTCAAAGGATGATTCGGATCGGTCAACCACTCTGCCAGGCCCAACCTGTTCATGGGAATATCCTCACCGGGACCTGGTAGTGCTTCAGGAAAACCGGCAGAGACTTCTTCTTCGCGGGCATCGTAAAGCCCTCGTGCCAACACAAAGGTAGGGCGCGACTCAGAGCGCTCCCGCATAACCATCACCTCTTGCTGTGGGGTGAGAATCGTGATAGCCTCTGCCCGTAAACCGTGCACAGCTTGAGCCGCTTCCTTATAGGCCTGCGCAAATCGTTCTACATAATGGGCACGAACCGCTTGCTCGTTCTGATCATTCCCATTCAGAGCCTTGCTAAGAGCACCGTCCACACCATGCAGAGTGCTCACCTCAAGCTCCGTCAATGCCACATGGTACACAATGACCTCATCGAATGCTACATCTTCTGTTCTCGTCTGATTGGGCCCAAGCATCCCTATGCGTAACGAACCTGAACCTGCCCAGTTAACTTGCTCGCCTTTATACAGGTTATACGTGTGCAGAATGCTTTTATGAAGATTGTCCACCACCATTTTCGTAGCCAACGGCTCCCCGTTCATATAAAGGCGGAGTCCTTTTGCGCTGCTCGAACCGTCGTAGGTAAAGACCAGGTGATTCCAGGTCTCGATCTCAACTGGATTCAGCGAACGAATTTCAATCGAATGGTCCGGGGCCACATGGTTTAGGCTTGCGGAGATTGTGCCGTCTTCATGCAGCATCGTATGATATCCGCGATTGCCATCAAAAAGCCCGCTCGACTTTCCAACGAGCGGCCCGTGTGTACT
>JAHQVL010000159.1 GCA_019634345.1 Rhodothermaceae bacterium | reverse complement strand
TGGGAACGGCGGAAGTTGGTGGGGCTGTTGTTGCATCAACAGCGACTACCGTCGCCGCATTTGCGCCCATGTTATTCTGGCCTGGAATCATTGGCGAGTTTATGAGCTACTTGCCTCTAACCCTGATCATTACGCTGACGAGTTCACTGTTTGTCGCCATCATCATTAATCCTGTAATCACAGGTATATTTGTTAAACTTGATAGCGAGGAGCGTAAAAAGCCAACACGAACGGCTCGAATTGTAACAGCCGTAACGGTTGCTGCGCTGGGATTGATACTGGCCCTGACAAACATCAACACGTTTATCGTTCTTGCTTGCGCGATTCCCCTGTTTTATGTGCTCAACCGGTTCTTTTTCAAGCCTGTCGGTGACAATTTTGTACAAAAAAGGTTACCTCAGCTCGTGGAGTGGTATCGAGGCTTTTTGAAAGGGATGTTGACCAGGGATTACAGTAAGAAATCCAACTACCTGAAAAACTCTCTTGCGCTCGGCTGCTTCACTCTAGGGGTTGTATTAGCCATTCTTGGTGGTGTCGTATCATCCACCATGGGACAAACTGCCGGCATGATTCTCCTGGCGCCAGGTGGCCTCTTAGCTGTAGTCGGATTGGTAGGTGTAATCCTCCATACGTTTGAAAGCTTCATTTATGTGGTGCAAGGCTTCTTTGGTAAAGCCAAGAACATGATCCTGACGGACAACAGGTCCCGTCTACTCAATAGTACTATGGGAGCGTTGGTGCTGATACTTGTTCTTTTTGTGCTGTTTCCAACAGGCGTTGAGTTCTTCCCTACTACGGACCCAAACCAGGTTGCGATCACGTTTGAAGCGCCTCTGGGCACGAACGTGGATGCGAGCAATCAAATCGCAAAGCAAGCGCAACAACGTATTGACGATTTATTGAACGAAAACCCAAATGCCCGAAGCAATGTCAAAAACGTACTTGCAAACGTGGGCATAGGAGGTGATGCCATGTTTGGCGGCGGCTCAGCAAGTCCGGAAGTCTCTAGAGTTACCCTGAACCTCATAGACTATGAAGACAGGGCAACTCCAAGCCCCCAAACCATGGACGCACTTCGAGAGCAGCTTAAAGGTATCCCTGGCACGGAAGTTACCTTCACGCAGGATCAGTCCGGCCCACCAACTGCTGACCCGGTAAACATCGAAGTAACCGGAGAAGATTTTGGTGAAATTGTGCGCATCACGCGAGACATCAAAAGCATTCTTACCGCAGCTTCTGAATCAGGCAAAATCCCAGGACTGGTTGATGTGAACGACAACTTGAACACAGGCAGGCCTGAACTCAATGTAAAAATAGATCGCATTCGAGCCGCTCAATTTGGATTGTCCACCAGCCAGATCGCTACCACAGTTCGCTCTGCTATCAATGGTACTGAAGCCGGGACTCTCAGAGATGGGGACGAAGAATATGATATCACCGTACGACTGTCTGAAGAAGATCGAGCCAGCCTTGAAAGCATCCGTAGCTTGACGATTCCTTACGAAGGCGAGCAGATCCCATTGGTATCTGTAGCTGAAACCGAAGTATCCGGTGGCTTTGGATCCGTTACGCGTCTGGACTTATCTCGGGTTGCTACAGTCTCAGGCAAAGCGGCAACGGGGTACAATGGCAATGCTATTCTTGCCCAAGTTGTTCAGGAATTGGCTCCCTATCAAGAGACCATTCCTGAAGGCTACCAGTTGAACTTCACTGGTGAAAGCGAGGAACAGCAAGAGAGCTTCGGATTCCTGACCTATGTGCTCCTGATCGGTGTATCCCTGATCTTCATGATTATGGTGGCCCAATTTAACAGTATAAGCACCCCGTTCATTATCATGGTAGCGGTGGGGCTTGGCCTGATAGGTGTACTTCTTGGACTGGTTCTAACACGTACGGAATTTGGACTGATGACATTTATCGGTATCATTAGTCTTGCCGGCATCGTGGTAAACAACAATATCGTACTCATCGACTACATCGAGCAGCTCCGAAGGAAAGGTCTTTCTAAACTCGATGCTGTGATCGAAGGAGGTGCGACTCGTCTACGTCCGGTTGTGCTCACAGCACTTACAACCGTACTGGGTTTGATTCCGTTAACTTTTGGTATTAATATAGACTTTGTAGGTTTATTAACGGATCTTGATGCTAACTTCCGAATTGGATCTCAAAACACTCAGTTTTGGGGGCCTATGGGAACCGCGATCATCAGTGGTCTAACGTTTGCTACATTTTTGACCCTGGTTATCGTCCCTGTGATGTACTCGGTATTTGACTCATTAGGCAAACACCTTGGCATTTTATTCAAAGGACCTAAAGCAGAGGAAGATTCTCAAATCTCGCCTCAAGAAGGGGATGGTTTTACGGAAGAAGTTGACAATCTTGCCCCAAAGTATGCAACAGATACTAAATAGTCGGACAGGTCATCCTTTCGATCGCAATTTAAGCTAAGAAAGGATGACCCTATTAATTCTCTTTGTTTTATTTACCGTTTGCGTTTCATTTATATGTTCCATCATGGAGGCCGTGATTCTCAGTATCACGCCTTCGTTTGTAGCAAAACTTGAGCACAATGAGGATCCATTAGCCAAGCAGATACGGAAACTCAAGTCAAACATAGACCGCCCCTTAGCTGCTATTCTAAGCTTAAATACCATTGCAAATACGATGGGAGCTGCGGGTGCAGGCGCTCAAGCTGCAGCCGTCTTCGGCAACACGGCTGTTGGAATATTCTCTGCTGTATTTACGTTCCTCATTCTCATCTTCTCCGAAATCATTCCCAAGACCCTTGGAGCAATGTATTGGAGGAGAATGGCACCCCCTGTCGTGCGTTTCTTGAATGTCTTGATACCTGCTATGTGGGTGCTTGTTAAGATGTCCCAGGGCATTACGCGATTCCTTGCACGGAACAGAAAAAGTGCCTCATTCAGCAGAGAAGAATTCACTGCACTTGCGGAGGTAGGAAAGAGAGAAGGCGTTTTTGAGGAAAACGAGTCTCGTATATTAAAAAACCTGTTCCGATTTGGCTCTATTTGTGCGAAAGACATCATGACCCCTCGCACGGTCGTCTATGCATTACCTGCAGAAACTACCGTTAATGTCATCATTGACAAAGATGAAAAAGAATACACGCGGTTTTCCCGCATTATTCTGTACGAAGAAAAGAGAGACAACGTCGTTGGATACGTTCTAAAAGACCAAATCCTGCTTAAAGCCGCCCAGGGAAAAGGCAGCCAAACACTTAAAAGCCTCTCTCGTGAGATCATCGTTGTACCAGAAACAATGTCCCTTTCGGCACTGTTCGAGCGGCTCACTGGACGTATTGATCACATCGCGCTCGTTATCGACGAATATGGAGGGTTTGCAGGTATCGTCACGATGGAAGATATCGTTGAAACGTTGCTGGGTATGGAGATTATGGATGAAGAGGACACCGTAATGGATATGCAGGAATTAGCCCGTGAACAATGGCTCATCCGTGCCAAGCGGCTCGGCCTGGTATCCGAAAATCTGAAAGAATTTACGGATCACGAATCCATTCCCCTCCCCCCTTCTACAGAAACGGACTAAACGCTTCATTTACATTCACATCATGGTTGACATTACATCTCTCCCAGATGCAGAGTTGCGTATCTTTGAACGGCCGGAAGTTCCGGATCATATCGAGAATGTGTACTTCATCGCGATATGCGGAACGGGTATGGGATCACTTGCAGGGTTGTTCAAACAAGCAGGATACACCGTAAGCGGATCGGATGAACACGTGTACCCTCCGATGAGCACCCGGCTCCAAGAGGAATCCATTGTTGTCCACAAGGGCTATGATCCTGCTCGCCTGGATCCTGCGCCGGATTTGATTGTGGTTGGCAATGCCTGTACGCCTCGTCATATTGAAGCCGCATTTGCACGTGAAAACGGACTGGTACAATTATCATTTCCTGAAGCACTGGCTCGTTTTTTCCTTTCGAAAAAACGCTCAATTGTTGTTGCAGGGACCCATGGCAAAACAACAACAACAGGGATTCTCACTCACCTGTTTACAAGCGCTGGCAAGGACCCCAGTTTTTTGGTTGGCGGCGTCCTAAAAGAGCGGGACACCAGTTACAAAGTAGGCCAGGGACCGCATTTTATTGTCGAAGGAGATGAATACGATACCGCCTATTTCGATAAACGGCCTAAATTCTTGCACTACCTCCCCACCAGTGCGATCGTCACATCTATGGAATTGGATCATACGGATATTTATGCTGATTTCGATACCTATCGATCTGCCTTTGAGTCGTTTGCCTCATTGCTACCCGAAGAGGGCACCCTCGTTCTCTGTAATGACTACGAAGAGGTGGCGGCATTAGCATCGAAGACAAAGGCATCTGTAGTATGTTACGGATTGCAAGAATTCTCTCCCGTTGATTCCATTACGTACCTTACAGCAGAACGGCTTTCAGAATCTCCACAAGGACAGCGTTTTGAGTTATTCAAGAATGGGACTTCGCTGGGACAGTTTTTCGTTCCTCTTCACGGCGATCATAACTTAAGCAATACGATAGGTGCTTGTGCTTTATCTCTTGCAGAGGGCTTATCGCTCGATGAGATCAGGAGAGGACTGGCAACCTATCAAGGCATGAAGCGACGCCAGGAGATACGAGGCGAAGTTGGTGGAATTCTGGTGTTGGATGACTTTGCACACCACCCTACAGCAGTCAAGGAGACCATCCGTGCAGTGCGTAAAGGGTATCCAGATAAGCGTCTCGTTGCTGTATTTGAACCTAGATCCAATACGAGCCGGCGAAAAGATTTTCAAGAACTGTATGTAGAAGCCTTCGACTCTGCTCATCAGGTTATACTGAGCCGACCTCCCTTCCGCCATAACGATCGGATCGAAGACTTTATGGACATTGATGAGCTGGTATTTGCAATTATTAGCCGCGACATTTCAGCAAGTGCTCATGAAACGATCGATCAACTGCTCGCTCATTTGGTTCAATCAACAAAAGAGGGTGACCTCGTCTTGATTATGAGCAACGGAAGCTTTGGCGGGCTCCATGATAAATTCCTTACAGAATTACAAAAACGAGTAGGCTAAACCATTGTAAATAGGTATATTAAGCAAAGTATCAGTATATCGACATGATCTTGCCGTACCGTTGAAAAGCCCTCGTTTCTATTCTTTTGTCCTGGCCCTTTTGCTGGTCTCCCTGTTTTCGGGATGCACCAATCCCCCTCCTCCTTTGTTTCCAATGCAAGAGAGGCCAGATCCTTTGGTGTCACATATCTGGCGCGTTCGATTTCTTGAGCTTCGCGTTGAAAACCCCCAGGAAGATCGCCGATTGGTCAATATTTCAGTAAGCAATGGGGATGAACCGTATCTCATTCTACTTGGCTTTAAGGCCGACCTTGGTGTCGTAGGCTCAACCGTTTTCAAAAGAAATGTATATAATGACGACGAATGGGCTGAAAACATGAAAGCTGGAGGGATCGAAGCAATCCCTATTCCTATGGGAGTACTCGACTTCCCTGACGTCAGCAAAAACTCAGTGATAGGCATACTGGCTATTGCGATGGAATCTGACCGAACCCCTTGGCAGGTTATCGAAAACCGGGTGGCGACTATCAGGCAATCAATCACTGCCATAGCCCGATCGGAAGTGGAAGCGCGAAGCACAGCTATTGACCCTTCTAATGTGTCTTTTGTGGATAATATTCAGCAAGCCCTGCTTGAGGCTTCTGCTCCTCTAACCCCTACTCTTCTTACAAGTGAAGCAGCAGAAAATCTCATCTTCTCGGGAATTGACACAGATGAAATGATTGGTGTCAACGCCATGGTATTCATGATCAACCCTCCAACAGGCGGCCTATCCTTACCGCACTACATCCCTCCTTATTTTGTAGATGCATTAGTGCCTAATAAAGTATACCCTTTAGGATCAAGCACCCAGTCGATACGCTTCGAAAATGAAGACCTGGAGGCCCTCTATTTTACCAGTGTAATCCTTCAACGAGCACAGTAGAAATCACTTAAAAAGCCGACGCTTAAACGCAAACAGAAGGAGCAATACCCTTGCGCTAAAAGCAATAAAAACAATACTCTTGACACTTCCTTTTTAGCATCATTCTATACGGATATTGAGGGCACAGCAGATTTGATGAAAAGTCAAGGGCAATAAGGTTTGCCTCACGATTAACTTCGCCTTCTGCTTTATTAAAAATGTACCCCCCGGCACCTACCAGTCACGCTTTCGATATGAGTTTCCCATGACTTAGAAAGCCTGCCAATACCCCACCTAAAACTGGTACACATTCCACATTGGGAGCTGCAATATAGAGGGTACACTATCCACCCATAACCACCTAATGAACACCTGATTTCACCAATCGGGTTAAGCCCTCCCATTGTATGGTTTACAGGATATTACTCTTTCTGGTAGTTATTACTATCAGCCTCAGCGCACCACTCGCACACGCACAAACAACAATTGCCCAGGCCAGTCACTCTTCGGTCGAGCATATTCAGCCCAAAAGCCAAACGGGCGTCATAAAAGGTATCGTTCAAGATGCTGTTTCAGGCGAAACCTTAATTGGCGTTAACCTATTTCTCCAAGGGTCTCAAATCGGTGCAGCTAGCGACTTTGAAGGCACCTTCTCTATTCAAGGCGTTCCAACCGGAAAACACATTCTCGAAGCTCGAATGATAGGATTTGAGCCAGAGCTTCTCCCAGTTTTAATTAAAGAACAAGGCGAGACAGTTACCGTCAAACTTGCTCTAAAGGAAGAAACTGTTCCTTTGAGCGAGATCGTTGTAACACCGGGTCGGTTTTCAGTCAACAGTATGGAGGCTCACTCACCGCAGACGTTCAGCCAGGAAGAAATCAAAAACGTTCCTCAATTTGGAGAGGATATCTACCGCGCCGTCACTCGCTTACCCGGCGTCACAGCCAGTGATTTCTCTTCCAAATTTATGGTACGAGGCGGAGAACACGATGAAGTCCTCGTTACCCTGGATGGCCTAGAACTGTACGATCCCTTTCACATGAAAGACATTGGCGGCGGCGGACTCAGTATTATTGATGCAGGAAGCATTGGAGGCGTAGACCTGCTCACGGGCGCCTTCCCGGCTACATATGGCAACCGACTTAGTGGAGTTTTTGACATAACAACGGCGACTCCTAATCCAGGCGAGTTTAGCTCATCCGTTGGGATTAGCTTTATCAACACACGAGCGACAACACAAGGCGCCTTTAAGAATGGAAAAACATCCTGGATGGCTGTTGGCCGGCGAGGATACCTTGATATCTTACTGGGCATGATCGATGAGTCCTTCAGCTTTGTGCCCCAGTATCATGATCTACTTGGAAAGGTTCAGCACCAGTTCAACCAGAAACACACCCTCTCCCTTCAATGGTTGTCTTCGGGAGACAAACTGACTTATCAAGAAATTCTGGATCCCAACGACCGAGCCATATCGAAGTACGGCAATTCCTATGTTTGGGCTAACTGGAGATCCATCTGGAGCAATCGCTTGTTTTCAACAACGGTCCTCTCAAATGGAAGCATCTGGAGAGACAGAGAAGGCGTAAATATTCGCAATGACCAGATGATTCGTTTCCTTGCAGATGACCAACGCTCATTCAATGTCACAAACTTCAAGCAGAACTGGACCTTTGATGCCGCGCCAAACTACATGCTCTTTTGGGGCATCAACCTGAAGCAATACACAGCGGACTACACGTACGACAACACACGGATCAACCAGGTCGTGCCTGACCCTGTAAACGATCCTACCTATGTGCATACGTTCTACGACGAAGTATCCTGGGACGAAGAGCTTTCTGGGTTCATGGCGAGTGCCTACACCCGCCATCGCTTTCGCCTGGGCTCTCGTTTCACTACGGAGTTAGGCACGCGATTTGGCGCGGCTTCCTGGACAAAAGATCGATTTATAGAGCCTCGCGTCAACGCAGCGTATCAGATAGGTAACAGTACAGCACTTCGAGCCGGCTGGGGGCATTTTCACCAGGTACAGGGGATCGAGCAACTGGACGTCCAGGATGGCGATTTTAACTTCTATAAAGCGCAACGCGCCGAGCATATGGTTCTGGGCCTGGAGCACCTTTTTGAGTCAGGAATCTCACTTAGACTCGATCTATACAATAAGGCTCTATCGAATATCCGCCCCCGATTTATCAGCTTGAGTGGAGACGCCACTCGCTTCTTCCCTGAAATCGATCCAGATCGTACACAAATTCAACCTGAATCTGGACGATCTCGCGGCATTGAAGTACTCCTTCGCAGAGACAACCGAAAGTTGAACTGGTGGACGAGCTACAGTTTTGCAAATGCTGAAGAGAAGATCGACGGG
>JAHQVL010000158.1 GCA_019634345.1 Rhodothermaceae bacterium | reverse complement strand
GCGTTCAATTCGAACCCTGTCGGCGCGAAAAATGCAGTGGAAGTCTTGGGGTCATTCAAGAGCGGCCGTCGGGTGATCGTCACTCCAGGAATGGTTGAGTTGGGGGCAAAACAAGCCGAGGAAAATCGCCTGCTGGGTGAACACATGGCAAAACATGTCGATCTTGCGGTATTAATAGGGACTGAACAGACCGCCCCCATCGTTGAAGGGCTAACTGCTCACCAGTTTCCAGAGGATCAGACGAAAGTCTTTTCTTCCTTCTTCGATGCACAGGCGTTTCTTGATAGTTATCTTAAGGCTGGTGATGTGGTGTTGTATGAGAATGATCTCCCTGATCAATACAATGAATAACGTGTCGCAATTCAATGTTACCAATAGGATTACAAAGAAGGTAGATTAAATCCAATCGAAAGGTTTGCACATCATTTCTAAACCAGCCTGGCTTGGGCTTCTTGTATACAGTCTGGTTTAATCATGCAATACCTGCTCGGTACAGATACAACTACATGTATTGAGAAAGCGGGAAAGAATGTAAAATAATAAGTTTACATTTGGGTTAAACAAGTGAATTACAAAACGCCGACTGCTGTAATGTCAATCTTTCTTTACTATAAAATAGATCCATTGCTTTGGCTGATCCTTTTTCTGGTTTTAATCGCCTCGTCATGTACATCCTCTCCAGACCTGGAAGGTCTTCGGTAATGTGTCCAATCGCCGGCCATAAAGTTGGGGGTTTTTTAAAAAGATAAGACTTGATATCCATCATCGAGGAACGTGATTAGACTACCGTGTTGCCCATCATCGCCATACAGCGGAACCCCGAAGTGTTCGGCACCATGAGCCACTTTGAATCTTACAGTAGTACAAAAATTACAAGCCCCTGCGAGTAGCCCTGCCGAATGCACTTCGTCAAACCGTGCTCCATAGTGCTGCGTAAATTTATCCTCGCGTTTTTGGAATAAGTCAAGCCACTCCACTCCCTGGCCTTCAAAAAGTACTTTTACATCGTGCCCTGCAGCTTGTAGCGCGAGTGCATTCGTAAGGGTGTGAGCGATCTTCCCTCGTCCTTGAGGAGGCTCCGTGTCACGAACAATTAATGCGTATTTTGCCATCGGCGTAGGATTAGTGTTGAGATTAGAATTGGGTGAACGTATCTATAGTAATTGTCTCAATTAATCGAATCAACGCACCTTGAGGTAACCATGTCAGATAATGGACACCCCAGCGCTCCATGTTCTGTAGAGCGAGCAATTAGCATTATTGGAGGAAAGTGGAAACTCTATGTGATTCGCATACTTTTGGTATCTGGTTCACAGCGGTACAACGGCTTACTCAAGACAATTGAAGGGATCAGCCCTAAAGTACTGACAGAGAATCTTCGTAGTCTTGAGCAGGCAGGTGTGATTTGTAGAACCGAAAAAGAGGGTGTTCAAGTGTATGCGATGACTTCAAGCGGCATCGGATTGAATTCAATTCTTCACGCTATGGGTGAGTGGGCAGAGGATCACGAGACCTTGCACCTATCTAAAAGCCCTGATTGATCGAAACAGCTTTAAGGGCTGTTGACTGTCAGGTTAACGACACGAACGATCGTAGCGTTGTTTGACTCATCTATAAATTCAAGATCCGCCTCATACATGCCGGCGGCCAGTTGGTCGAGGCGTTCCGGATTATCGCTGCCGTACCGAATCTCAACGGTTACTTCAATGCTGCTATCGGCGTTGAGCGTTCCGGCTTCATTGCCACCCCCACCAAATGCAGGAATATCGACATCGAGCCACCGAACGTCTTCTTCGACGGAAAGCATCACATCGCTATCACAGGTATTGCTGACCGTGTAGGTTTTAGTAGCAGGAGTGAAGTCTGCCATCTGAGCAGTTCCTGAAAGGGCATAATTCTCGTTTGGCGTAACGGTCAGGCAATCTTCGTCGGAATTAGAGTCGCAACTGAAGATGAGAAGAGAAGCTCCAATCAGGAGCAAGAAAGAGAAGTGTGATTTCATGAATATCCGTTTAGAAATGTAGAGGTATATCTACCTTTCAATTCATTTCATCTTACTGTATCTGAAGAAGGATTCTATAAAGCAACAGTCAGCCGCGAGAATGAACAAGCTCAATTACTCGCGGCTGAATTCGGATTACTCGGCAATTATTGAGGAATTTCAATCCATTTACCGCCATGCATTGCAGAATCGTGGGAACAGATGCCGGCCATGGTCCAATTGGCAGATGTTGCGGCGTCTGGCATCGGTGGACGGTCCTGGAGAATGGCCTGCAAAAATTCATGAGACAAATGCGGGTGTGAGCCGCCATGCCCACTGCCTTGTATGAAGGAGGTGTGTTCGTGCTCTTCGTCATAGACACCCGCTTGCGTGAACGATTGGATTTCAGGAGGCAACAGGTGAGCATAATCAGGAATTTCAACGCGCTTTGCATCTTCATACCCTGAGTAAATCACGCAACCTTCTTCAAACAACTGCTCCCATTCAAATGAAAGGTCCGTCCCGTACACGTCAAAGCTTTCCCGATACTGGCGAATGGTGTTGAACAGGGAACGGGTGACTTCGCAACTCAGATTCGAATCACCGAACTTCATGAGTGCTGTTTCAATGGCATATGGGGCATTGTAGTGCTGAATATAGTCATCCTGAATACGACCTGATCCCAGGCAGGTAACGGACTCCACCCGTTTACCAGCTAATGCAGCGAGTGGAGAGACGGCGTGGGTTGCATAATGCATTGGAGGGAAACCATACCAGTAACTCGGCCAGCCGGGCAGCCCCATATTCTGCTGGTGCGAGCCTCTCAAAAATTGAATGGTGCCAAGTGTACCCGAGTCCACTAGATCCTTCGCATAAAGAAATTCGCGGGTGTACACGGCCGTCTCCATCATCATATAGTGTTTGCCCGACCGTTTTTGCTCTTCAACGATCTTGAGGCATTCTTCCACGGTGGTTGCCATCGGTACGGTACAGGCGACGTGTTTTCCTGCCTGGAGGCCAGCAATACTCATTGAACCGTGAACTGCGATGGGGGTGTTGATATGGACGGCATCAACATCAGGGTCGTTGAGCACATCTTCGTATCGAGTATACCGTTTCTCAATCCCGAATGCGTTGCCGATCTCGTTGAGCGTTTTTTCGTTACGCTGGCAAATGGCGTAGCAGTTCGCGTCGGGGTGTTTTTGGTAAATCGGTATAAATTCCGCTCCAAAGCCCAGTCCAATGATTGCTATGTTGACTTGATTTGCCATAAACTTATGCCTCCTTAGTCTTTTTTCTTCGTCAATGGGGGTGTACAATCGAACCTACATTAGCTATTGAGAAAACCTACTGGCAAAAAGGGATTCAACATATCGCAGGTATCGATGAGGTTGGCAGGGGATGCCTCGCTGGCCCAGTGGTAGCCGCTGCCGTGGTGTTTCCGCCTGGTGTAGCGGTGCCGGAGGTTAATGATAGTAAAAAATTATCGCTTCAGAAACGGGAGCGATTATCGAAAGTGATATTAGACATGGCTGTTTCTGTAGGTGTTGGTCTATGCACGCCTGAAGAAATTGATGTGTTGAACATTCTTCACGCCTCTATGGAAGCAATGCGAAGGGCTGTGAGTAATTTGGTGCCTTCTCCCGATTTTTTGCTTGTTGACGGCAATAGATGTTTCCCTGATTCTCCCTGGCCTTTCGAGACCGTGATAAAGGGCGATGCAAAGTCCAGCACGATTGCAGCTGCCTCAATCATCGCTAAGACCACCCGCGATGCAATGATGATGGACCTCCATGAGCAGTTTCCTGATTATGGATGGGATACAAACGTGGGATACCCAACAAAGAAGCATTACGAAGCGTTGGCTCTACATGGCATTACGCCGTTACACCGCAAAAGCTTTCGGTTGAACCGTTAGCTAATCCTTCCGGTTATCTGCCGCCTACTTCTGGTTTTGCCTGAATACTGTTCTGAAACTGCTGCTGAATTTCTCGTGCAATGGCGGAAAGGGCCTTGCGATCTGTATTGATTGTAATATGGGCCTGGGTATAATAAGGAATACGAGTCGACAGAAGTGCGGTAATTCGTTCCGTGATTCCTTCCTCATTTAAGGGTTCGCCCTGTTCATTCAATAGCATCGGACGCGTTGTATACTCCTCGCGCAATCGCCCAACAAGGAAGGGCGTGCTTACTTCCAGGTAGACGACCGTGCCGTTTTCAAGTGCCCAGCTTAAGTTGTTTTTGCTGCAAAGTGCTCCTCCGCCTACCGCTATTACCGTTTGGGCCAAGGAGCTCGTTTCCTCAAGGATTTCGGTTTCCAGTTGCCGAAATGCAGCTTCGCCCTTTCGGGAAAAAAAAGTAGCGATCGATGTACCTATCTTTGCTTCAATGAGGTTGTCGAGGTCTGCAAATGTCCATTCTAACCGGCTGGCAAGCATTGGGCCTATGGTGCTTTTACCGCTTCCCATGAATCCAGTTATGTAAATGCGACTATTCGAGGTCAATTATTTGCACCCGTTACTTATACGTATATGTTGAAGGGTAGTAATAGAAAGTACGATATTTCAGTACATTAAAATACAAAGTAATGAGATATCGACTGTTAATTGAATACGACGGAACACCTTTTCACGGTTGGCAGATCCAGCCCAATTGTGAGACGGTGCAGGAAGTCATAGAAAAAGCGTTTGAGACAGCGTTACGGTATCGGCCCAACGTGGTTGGTTCCGGACGTACTGATACGGGTGTACATGCGAGAGGTCAGGTAGTACACGTTGACCTGACAGATGCTATTGATATCGACAAAGTAAAGCGTTCACTGAACGGATTGCTGCCTCGGCAGATTGCTGTACTTGACATGAAAGAAGTATCAGATGATTTTCATGCCCGTTTCGATGCAAAAAAACGATCGTATAGGTACCATGTAAGCATCGAGAAGCATCCGCTTTCTTCTCATCGTACCTATATTATCTGGCGTGAGCCGGATTTTGATGCGATGAATAAAGCCGCAAACGTTCTGTTGGGTACTCACGACTGCAGTGCGTTCTGCCGTATACAGTCAGAAACTAAAAATAGGGTATGTACCATTAGTGAAGCGTATTGGGAAAAAGAAACCTACAAGGGAGATTGGGTCTTTAAGATATCCGCAGACCGTTTCCTTCATGGTATGGTGCGTACAATCGTTGGGACTTTGCTTGAAGTCGGGTATGGTAAACGGAAGGCAGAGGATATGATTGAATTAATCCAATCAAAGGACCGTACCCTTGCCGGGCCAGCCGCTCCACCCCATGGGCTGGTATTGGAAGACGTTGTATACGCTGATTGAAGGGGATGTCTCTAGATTGAATACTCAGGTTCCTATGGAATTATTGAAAGCAGCGATAAAAAGAATGGAGAAGAAGAGTAAGCAGCGTATTATGCTGTTTATGTGCTGTATGCTTGTCTTTTTGGCTGCGTGCGACCGCCCTTTCGTGGAGCCCGACGTGCCTGTGATCGAGCTTGTAGAGCCGGCCAATACCAATCGCATTTTTTTTAACACAAGTGTCGTTATTAAGGCCACAGCGTCTTCCTTTAGAGAAGTTGAGTTCATGGAGATCCGTGATGATACCATGCATTTTGATGAAACCGAAGGAGTGTGGGTGGATACGCTCGTTTTAACGCCAGGCCTAAACACAATTACAATCAATGCAGTTGATGTAGAAGGGGTTGAGGGTAAACGGGATGTTTTGTTACCCCATTTACGTCCTCGGTATGAAGATAATGCACCTCGATTGCCTGCTCCAACGCGGCTAGGGGGGCACACGGCTACACTTCTTCAGGATGGCAGCGTTTTGGTTACAGGAGGATCTTCCCGAAGAAGCGGGGCTGCTTTTCCTAATGCCTACTTACTTAATAATGGGAGCTCCATTTTTACGCCTGTAGAAACTGCGATGGACCAGGGCCGCATGGGGCATACCGCGTCTCTACTTCCCGATGGCAGGGTCCTGATTCTTGGAGGAAGTACGACCGGGTTGCCAGCAAGAGCCCAGGATCTTGTGGAGACGGCATTGATCTTTGATCCTACTCTCCAATCTTTTGCAACAGTCCCCTTTAATCTTCCTCAGTTTCTCCCAACATTTCAACGATCTGGACACGTAACATTCATTTCTGAAGCGAGTGGCCAGGTTTTTGTTGATATATATGGCGGACAAGGGCCGAATACAGAAGGTGGGTTCGGCGTGCTGGATGAGATACAGACCTATCGCCTCGCAGGAGATACCCTGGTCTTTGTAGATATCGTTCAAGGAGTTGATGGAGTGCCTCCGTCTGATTACTTGTCGAGTACCTTGCTGACACAGGGGCAAGACTTCAGCCAGGCGAAATATGTGGTTACTGGGACGAAATTTATAAGCAATGGGACTAATTCAGTCAATTTCACCATTGATTTTTCTAGTTTACCGGTCCAGGTTGACCTCAAACCTGCGTTGAATGTACCTCGGGTCCGTCATTCATCGACGTTTATTGATGATGAATTGGTCTTTATTCTGGGTGGCGTACAAGGAACCATTACAACGGTGGTATCTTCATCCGAAGTGTATTTTGACCATACACAAACGTTTTTTACATTAGATAATAGAATTTCTTCTTCACCAAGGCACTCACATACTGCAACTAAATTGCTTTCGGAACGAATACTAATTATAGGAGGCTTCAATCGATCAGGTGATGCCATTCCTGACTCGCAGTATTTTACTTGGAGATAGAAAACTCTATCTTATAAAGAATAAGCTTAGAAAACTTGCTAGCTGACCAATAAAATGGATATACAGCAAATCATACGATGGATCGTAATGGCAATCGTTATACTGGTTGCACTGATGATCTTGGATGTTCTTATCAACATCGCAAGCTTTCTTATCCCGTTTGCTCTCGTCGCCCTTGTCGCTTTATTTATATTAGCTGTTATTCTGCGATTGATATCTTCTATGAAAAGTAGGAGATAGCCACTTCCCCTATATGAGTCTTTCTGCTTTACTGGAACCTGATCGCCGCTGGATGAAGGTAGCTCTTCAGGAAGCCGAACGCGCATTCGATCAAAATGAAGTCCCTGTTGGCGCTGTAATCGTCCGTAAAGGACAAATTGTTGGCAGGGGGCGCAATATGGTAGAGCAACTCAATGACCCCACTGCTCACGCTGAAATGATAGCTATCACGGCTGCTTGTGAAACGTTAGGAGTGAAATACCTGGATCATTGCACCATGTATGTCACCATCGAGCCTTGCCCGATGTGCGCAGGTGCTCTTGTATGGAGTAAATTGCAGCGATTGGTTTTTGGCGCCTACGAAGAAAAAGCCGGGAGTGCAGGATCCATGTATAATATAACCCAGGATCGACGCTTAAATCACGTGGTAGATGTGGTGTCAGGTGTTGAAATGGAACGGGCTGCGGGTTTGATGCAAGATTTTTTCAGGCAGCGCCGGGCACTACCTAAGGATTAACAGCAGTTAATTCGTAGCTCTTTATGGCCTCATCGTCACTTAGAGGGCCTATTAGGATACGGACAGCATCCCACCGTGGGTCAACTTTATAGGAAGGGGGCAGGTCGCCTTCATCTAATGCCTGTTCAAACCAATACCGTGTTCTCTCTTTGTCTCCTAAGCGTGCATATACAACGCATAACGTAGCTGCACCTTGATTGGGCTCTTCCGTCTCCCTTATGGTAAGCATCTCATCTACCAAGTCAAGCGCCTTTTCGACATTACCTGCTGCTGCCTCAAGTTCTGCAAAAAATCCTGTATAATGAATCATTATATCTGATTTATCATGCTTCTGGAGTTCTTCGAACGCTTTTTCAGCCTCTTGGTAGTTCCCCATCTCTAGATAGGCATAGGCCAGGATACCGTAAGCGCGCACAAATCCCGGTTGTAAAGCGAGTACCTCATTAAGCAGATCAATCGCTTTGCTGTATTCTTTGTTGTAGTAAAATGCACGCGCAACATCTCTGTTGATTTGCAGCGACGTTGGATCCAGATCTTTCGACTGATACAGCTGAATCAATCCTTCTTCGATCTCACCCATTCTGAGCAATAGGAGTCCGTATTCTCGGTAGGCTTCGCTTTCTTGTGGATTCAACTCAATCGCCCGTTGAAAGGAATGTTGGGCGCTTTCAAAGTCGTTGTCAATGAGTTGACGAACGATACCTTGTGCAATATAGGCTTCGGGTAACTCATTGTTTAACGTGAGGGCTTTATCAACGTAGTCTTTTGCCAGGTAAAATGCTGCATCTGAAGGCATACGGCCGTATTTGTCTCCTAACAAGTACGTGGGTACTACTTTACTGGCATAAGCCCTCGCAAAGGAGGGGTCTATGAGGAGGGCATCGTCATATCGATCTATCGCTTTTTCGAGATGATCTGGTGTTTCCATGCGAAAATGATAGCGCCCTTGTAAATAGGCGTCATAGGCCTCTGGAGCAATAGAATCTGGAGGTTGATCATTTAACGCAACACGTTTCTCAATGAACTTCTCCTCCTTACTTAGTTCATAAATAAGAGAAACGGATATATCGTACAGGAGGCCCTGTAGTTCATTTTCGTTCCTTTGTTCATCAATGACTGCAACAACTTCATTGGTTGCAGTATCATGGACTTCCAGCAAAATCCGAATGCGTTCATTTGTTTTCTGGATCGTACCAAACGTAACCCAGGATAATCCTAATTTATTTGCGAAGTCTTCCGGCTTTCCATTGAGCTCATCCAGGTACAACAACGACACCACTCTCAGCGCATCAAATTGGGTGAGATTATGGATGATTTCTTGCGTAGCTCCGCGATTCAAATAAGCCTGGCTGTCCAAATTAGATTGTGTAGTCCCAAGGAGCTGAATCCCAATGGAAGGAGGGGCATCGGAGTTTTCAGAGAATGGGGTAATGGCAAGTAGTAAGGAGACCACGCCAATCAGTGTTATAATAACGGCAGCTATCGAATACGGAGAGCGAACCAGGTTCCATACCGATGAAGGAAAGGGGCCTGATTGATGAGCTGGAGATACCTGTTTTAGAGCCGAGAGTAGCTCTGACGTTGATGTATATCGCTTTCCAGGATCTGATTGAAGCGCCTTGGTTAAAATCTTTGAAAGAGCACGTGTATTGAGCGACCTGAAAGGAAAATGATAGACGGGCTCTTGTTTTGAGCGATCTCTGAACGACCGCTGCGCCATTTCAGGGCGCTTCCCGAGAAGCATTTCATGTAGAATAACGCCCAGCGACCAGATATCGGTTCTGAAATCTGTTTTTAATCCCTGCCTTTGTTCTGGAGCCATGTATCCCATGGTCCCCATGATCTTTCTCGATTCATCGGGAAGGGGACGGTCCACAAATGAGGCCAGTCCGAAATCAACGATTTTGACCTGGTCATCTGGAGTAACAATGATATTGCTTGGCTTGATGTCCCTGTGTATGATTCCTTTCTGATGGGAGAATCTGAGCCCATCAGCAATCTGAATGGCATAATTAAGGGCTTTTTGAGGAGAGAGCCGTTGGGATGTCAGTTTATCTTTAAGCGTTTCCCCGTCATACAGCGCCATGACAATAAAAGACTTCTGGTCTTCCGTGTCACAGATTTCATGGATAACTCCGATGTTTTGGTGATCCAGCTGAGAAGCTGCCCTGGCTTCATTTAGAAAGCGTTCCTTCGTTTCTTTATTCTCGATGAGCCTGGGAGAAAGGAATTTTAGGGCTACATTTCGCCCCAGTTTTGTGTCCCTGCCTTGATAGACAACGCCCATCCCTCCATATCCTATGATTTTGGTTATTTCATAATTCAGGATGGTTTTGCCGATCAGGTGGTTGGCGTCCTTTAAGAATTTCTTTTGGCGGCTCCTATGCACGCCAGGAAGTGTTGTCGAATCAGAAAGGAGATTCAGTTCGCTGATAATTTCAGACTGGAATCTGCTCAGGTCATCCCCGTTTTCAATCTTTTCCAGGACCTGATTGCGCAGCGCTTCATCCTCTTTGCTTTCCTGCAAGAGGAAGGATTTTCGTTTAGCAGCTGGCAATGCAATAATCTGGGCGATCAAGTTGTATAATCGCCACAAATTATCAAGGTTCTTTTCCTGCATAATGATACGGGGTAGAATCAGGCGATTAATTGCTTATTGATACTCATACAAAGGGAGGGGAAGATGAGTAAATCACTGAATTCAAGATTAATGTAGTATTCTTAGCATTAAATAATAAGTCCTTTTGAAAGAATACTGAATTTGTAGCGAATGAATACAGTGTAGACATTGCATCTACACAAAAATGTTTCAATGGTGTTCTCATTTCAAATATTTTACATGTCACTTGAGCCTCGGATAAAAACCTTGGAGTTGTGACAACATTGCAATCATTACGTGATGCGGCCCCTTTGGCACGTTTATTATACTTGCTTCGTGCAATCATCAACTAAGTACCATCCATTTAACAAATGAAGTACAACCCTAGAGACCCTTGGGATCGCACTGCGATGGGTCTGTTGTTGGGGATCATCGTGCTTCTGCTAGTAGGCATGTTCTCGATTTTTGCATAGTGATGGTTGAGAAGAAATTCTCTTTTGTCGCACTGTAAATATCAAAGATGATCCTGGGTTCAGGGTGGTATTTAAGACTCGTTCTTGTCGTTAATCATGGCTACGGCAAGAACGAGTTTTTTTATGGGTTGCTATGTAGGATTGGGAAAGATGTGCCTTGTACTGGGAAATATCGTCCTGTTCGGCGCCTTCTAAATGCATTATGCTGCCTTTTTTAGCCTGTTTAAGGGCTGGCATGTATGTTGGTGTTACCCCAATTGGCTTAATCATGCGAACTCCTGTTTGGCAAAAACCCGGCTCTTGTTACAAGATGCCGGGTTTTTGTTTTATCCAATATGGGTGTATCGCCGCAGTAGATCAGGACGAGATGGCCCTGAAAGAGAATGTTCTAGTTTGAGGAGATAAGATTAAGCAATTGGGTGAGCTGGTTCTTCAGGTTTCTCCGATCCACTATAAAATCAATAAATCCCTTTTCCTGTAAAAACTCTGCTCGTTGGAATCCTTTGGGCAGATCCTGGCCGATCGTCTCTCGAATCACTCTAGGGCCGGCAAAGCCGATTAATGCATCCGGTTCTGCGAGGTTAAAATCGCCTAACATGGCAAATGATGCCGTAACTCCCCCAGTTGTTGGGTTGGTCATCAACGAGATATAAGGAAGTCCTTTTTCATGTAGGGTTGCGAGATGTGCGCTGGTCTTTGCCATTTGCATAAGGCTCAATGCGCCCTCCATCATACGAGCCCCTCCACTTTGAGAGATAATTAACAACGGTGTGTTGTTCGTATAGGCCCTTTTAATGGCGCGCGACAATACCTCGCCCACGACCGATCCCATTGAGCCACCTACAAACGAAAAGTCCATCGCTGCAACAGAAATTTGATGGCCTCCTACGTTTCCCAATGCTGCTACGGCGGCGTCTGAAAGACCTGATTTACTCTGTGCCGCAGAAATACGTGAGGTATAAGACTTTTTATCAGCAAATTCGAGAGAATCTACCGGCTGAAGGTCAGTGTCGTACACATCATAGGCTTCGTCGTCGAACAAGAGGTCGAAATACCCCTTGCTGTTCATACGCATATGGTATCCAGAACCGGGAAATACCAGTGCGTTTTCTTCTAACACGCGTTTATTAATGATCTCCCCTGTCACCGGGCATTTGGCCCATTGCCCTTCAGGTACATCTATCTGATCACTACGCTTCGTATTAATTCCTGCCTTTTGTCTTTTAAACCAACTCATTATTGAACGTATTCTGTTGTGTAACTACAATATGCTTCATTATAGATTTCGGTAGCATACGGCATGTGTTAACGGACTAAGAGCGATGCTAAAAAGGTAAACGGTCGAACACCGAAGTAGTACGCAACTTAGGGATAAAATCTTTTAAATATACGGGCTCGTATGCTGAAACATCCACAAAGGAACCACTATGAAAATAATTAGCTCCCAAATAAGCAACGCTTCCAGCAGATGGGGATACCTGGGTGCCAGCCAACACGATTATCCGATCTTTTAGTGCTTGGCTCAATTTTTCCATCATCCGAGAACGCCCTTCACCTGCGACCCACACTGCATCAGAGGATACAACCTCCTCTGGGAGCTCCGCTTCTATATTCTCGATTAATAGTGCACTCGGCTCCAACAGCACATCAAATGTACGATCGCTCGTTTTCTTAAACGCCGCAAGATATACTTCCCCTCTTCTGGAATTACGAGCGATGACGATGTTCGAGTCATCAGGGACAAACGGTAAGCTTATGAACGCCATCGCAGATAACGAGGGGACCGAGATAAGCTTTAGGTCATGAGCAAACGCCAACCCTTTTGCTGTGCTGACTCCGATGCGTAATCCCGTGTATGAACCTGGTCCTTCGGAAACTGCAATACCGTCCAAGTCTTGGGGCTGAATTTCTGAGTACGCAAGCACATCCTGTATCATCGGCACAAGGTGCTCTGCATGGACCTTGGGCCTGCGGAGTGTCTTTTCGATGTGAACGTGCTTATCAATATAAACAGCAACGCTGCACGTATCAGTTGTCGTTTCTATAGCAAGTAGGGACGGCAAATCAATAAGGCCTATTCTCTTGAAGTATCAGGTACATGCTTTAAAGTGAAAAATCGGTGGCTGTGTCTCCAACGTTTATCCAGAATTTGAGTTGCGAGCCCCGCAAAAAACGGAGTTTGGTTCATCAAATGTGAATTGCTCTTGATTATTAAATTGTTACGTGTGTTATTAACGTATTACCTCTTTAAAAAATGCTGAAGAGGTTTGTGTTCACCAGCACAAAGCGTACACCTCTTTTCCATCTATATCTAGTCAGGGCACTTTAATCAAGGGAGAATGCTTATGAAAATATATGATGCTGATCATATCCGTAATGTGGTGCTTGTTGGCCATCAGGGCAGTGGGAAGACCATGCTTGCGGAGGCGATGCTTTTTAATACAGGTGCGATAGGCCGGCTTGGATCGATCGAAGAAGGCAATACAGTCAGTGATTATCACCCTAGTGAGGTTGAGCGTCAGATGTCTGTGTTCTCCTCTCTTTTGCATATCGAGCGAGATGGGCATAAAATCAATGTATTAGATGCCCCGGGATATCCAGATTTTGCAGGGGAAGTTATTACGTCCATGAAAGTGGCCGATTCAGCTGTATTCGTTCTTCATGCGATGGAAGGCGTACAGGTAGGAACCGAGCTGGCCTGGGGATACGGCGCTGGAGCCAATATCCCCTCCATGTTTGTGCTTAACCAACTGGATCGTGGCGAAACAGATTTTCGGGCCCTCGTTGCTCAAATACAAGAACGCTTTGGGAGAGGCGCCACGGTTATTCAACTTCCAGGTGGTGCAGGATCACGTTCTATTATAGACGTGCTACTGATGAAACAACTCTACTTTGAGGAAGGCACAGGGAAGGTTACTGCTAAAGAGATAGAAGATGCGTTTAAGGAGGAAGCAGAAGAGTTGCATAATGCACTGATCGAAGATATCGCAGAAAATGACGAATCTTTGATGGAGCTGTATTTTGAAAAGGGGACACTTTCCGAAGAGGAAATGCGAAAAGGGTTACACGAGGCGATGTTGAAGCGACAACTGTTCCCTATCTTTTTGACGAGTGCAACTGAAAACGTCGGGGTGAGTCGATTAATGGACTTCATCTCGAACGTGTGTCCGTCTCCCTCTGAGATGCCACCGGTCGAACTTGAAAAAGGCGATACGATTACGGCTGATCCAGCTGGAAGCCCGGTCGCCTTTGTGTATCGCACGATGTCTGAAGCGCATGTGGGTGAATATTCGTTCTTCCGTGTCTATTCAGGTACCCTTGAGCAAGGCATGGACCTTGAAAATGCACACTCGGGTTCTTCAGAACGATTGGGCCAAATCTATGGCATCAATGGGCATGAGCGAGAGCCCGTAACGAAGATGGTGGCTGGTGATATAGGCGCTCTCGTGAAATTGAAGAACACCCATGCAAACGAAACGCTCCGAAAGAAAGGAGATAAGCATGAAATTAAGCCAATAGTATTTCCACAGCCTCGGTACACTTCTGCGATTCGAACTGTTACACAAGGTGAGGAGGAAAAACTGGCTCAAGGACTTCACGCACTTTCGAATGAAGACCCTTCCCTCATTCTTCTGCATGATCCCCACCTGAATCAGTTGCTTCTTGGCGGCCAAGGGGAAATGCATCTCATGATTGCGAAATACAGGCTGGCGAACAGGTTTAATGTTGAAGTTGAATACATAAAGCCCAAGATTTCGTATCGAGAAACCATTCAAGGCCAGGCAAGAGCGTCCTATCGCCACAAAAAACAGAGTGGTGGCGCTGGTCAGTTTGCTGATATCTCCATGATGGTTGAACCTATAAATGGTGAGTTTAAACCTCCTGCCGATATCAATGTCCGTTCTGTAAATAAGTTTACAACCGATTGGGGAGCGGAAATTGAGTTCATCGACGGCATTGTGGGTGGAGTCATTGACATGCGGCGATTCTCTGGATCGATCCAGAAAGGAGTTTTCGAAGCAATGCAACAGGGGCCGATTGCTGGCTACCCCGTAGGAGCCGTCCGAATTGTGGTATACGATGGAGGCATGCATCCCGTGGATTCTAATGATGCGGCATTCAAAAGCGCGGGGAGAATGTGTTTTCGAGATGCCTTTAAGAAAGCGGTTCCAGTCCTGCTAGAACCGATCCATGAAATAGAAGTCCTGGCTCCTGAGGCGTACACGGGGGAGATCATGAGTGATCTAAATCAACGCCGGGCGCGGATTCATGGCATCGAAGCGGAAGGCGTGCTTCAAAAGATAAAAGCACAGGTTCCTGAGGCTGAGTTGTACCAGTATTCAACCGCGCTGCGTTCCATGACGCAGGGGCGTGGATTGCATACGGCTAAGCTCCTTGGCTATGAAGCAATGCCGCGGCATGTGCAAGAACAGGTACAGAAAGAAGCCGAGGAAATGGTTGAAGCTTAACGGCAAGAAAAAACCCTTCTTTGTTAGCACAAAGAAGGGTTTTTTTGTGGCGAGAGAGAGACTTGAACTCTCGACCTCCGGGTTATGAATCCGACGCTCTAACCAGCTGAGCTACCTCGCCATCGGAGTTAAGAATATGTAGTCGACAAATTCCAGGGTCATATTATCGCATTTATCACCTAAATTGTTTCTTTTTCAAAAAAGAAAAGTATATAAAGCACTGGAATGCACGAAAATTTTTCTCAATCGGGATGATTTGGAGTGAAGTAATAAATCAAAGCAGGGCCAAAGAGGTTCTAAATCGAGGTATTTCGCAAGATCGCGTCGCCCATGCGTATTTGTTTTATGGTCCGGATGGAGTAGGGAAGAGGGCGGTAGCCCTTGCGTTTGCGCAGTCTTTACAATGCTTGAATGAAGAAACGCGACCCTGTAATGAATGCAACGCATGTCGGAAAGTAAGCCGAATGCTGCATCCTGATGTACATCTGCTATTTCCCTATCCTAACGATGCCGATCCTGCGGATATCGGGATGCGAATTAAACGATTGGGAGAGAACCCGTATGTGCCGGTTGATTACGTTCGCCGCCCTTCGTTAACCGATTCTACTAAGGTCTCCAATAAACAAGCGATTTATACGGTTGCTCGAATTAACGAAGACTTACGCCGGGCAATGAGCTTCAAGCCCGTTGAGGGCCGATACAAAATTACGATTCTTACGGATGTCGAGGCGATGCGGCAAGAAGCGGCCAATGCGTTTCTTAAGTTGCTCGAAGAACCAGGGCCGGCAACCCTCTTTGTTCTCATCACCAGCCGTCCGGATAAAGTTCTACCCACGATTACCTCGCGCTGCCAGCAACTGCGGTTCGATCCGCTCAGCAATCAGGACATTGAGGAAGCCTTGGTACAACGCATGGGTTTGGAGGCGAATAAAGCCTCTACGCTTTCACGAATGGCGAATGGGTCATATACAAGAGCGTTGGATCTGGCAGATAATGAGGAACTCTTGGAGAGCAGGCAGTTAATTTTGGAATATTTGCGTTTTTCCTATACCCAGAATACGGATAAGCTCTCTGATGTGATCGAGCAACTCAATGCCCTTGGTCGCGAACGGCTTAAGGGGGTTTTGCTTCTGATGATCAGTTGGATTCGAGATCTTATGTTGTTTAGGACGGTAGGGGATGATACGCTGATGATCAATCTTGATCAAAAAGAAAGCATTGAACGCTTCTGTAATAATGTGCCTGATGCCAATATTGAGGCAATGGTGCACATGGTGGAAGAGTCCATTGAGTTGGTAGGACGTAACGTTCAGGTCTACCTGGTTCTTGTTACTCTTGCCAATAAATTATACTTTGCAATGAAAGGGTATCCGGAAGATCGGCTCTATATTCCTCTTCATGAGGTAACAGTACCCGTATAGATCCGAAAACATAACTTCCTTTTTAATATAAACGAGGATGGTGCTATGGGGTGCGGTTCATGTAGCTCTGGAGGAGGGTGTGGCGGAGCAGGGTGCGGTAAAAGAGGAGGCTGTAGTTCTAAGCGTAAAGGGACCAGTGCGTGCCCTTCGATGCATGCCTATGATTGGCTGAGCGATTTTGGGATCAGTAATGCTCCTGTTGTTTACGATTTAATCGAAGTGGCTTTTAAAGGAGGCCGCAAAGGGTTTTATACAAACAATGCGCTTGATGTCCAAACGGGAGATTTTGTAGTGGTTGAGGCGGATCGTGGAGGGAGAGACTTCGGAACGGTGCACCTGGTCGGGGAAATGGTTCGGATTCGAGTACGGTCCAAAGATCTGGGTGACAATACAAAGTTTCCTAGAGTGATTCGCAGGGCCGATTTAGACGACATCAACCGCTGGGAAGCAAACAAGGAAAAAGAAACGGAAACGTTCTTAATTGGTCGCCGGTCAATCGATAAGATGAACCTTCCCATGAAGCTGGTTGATACAGAGTGGCAGTTCGATCATAAAAAAGTCACCTTCTACTTTACTGCCGATCATCGAGTGGACTTCAGGGAATTGGTGCGGGACCTTGCCCGCCGGTTTAAAACCAGGGTTGAACTCCGTCAGATCGGAGCTCGAGATGAAGCGGCCCGAATAGGTGGGATTGGCTCGTGTGGCAGAGAACTTTGTTGCTCAACGTGGTTGCAAGATTTTAAGCCTGTTTCAACCCAGGCTGCAAAGGTGCAAAACTTACCCTTAAATCCAGTCCGATTGAGCGGACAATGCGGCCGATTGAAGTGTTGCTTAAATTATGAACTAGAGCAATACATGACTGCACTCGCCACAATTCCTTCTATCGATACGCCCGTTTATACAGAGAGGGGTAAAGGGATAGTGCGAAAGATCGATATCTTCAAAGAGAAAGTCTGGATTCTTTACGAGGATAAAGTGTGGGAGGAAATGTCATTTGAGGAAGCGACTCGAAGACGATCTCCTGCAAAACCTTCTTGATTTACGTTCTCAGGTATCAATCAAATCATCAAGGTCCCCAAGGTTATCTTCCAACTCGTTGAGGATGTCATCTGCTGTGGTACGAACAAGAGCCAGAATAGCACTGTGAGGTACGATGACAAAGTTCTCCTCCTTAAACGTAAATTGGATCATTTCTTTCCGAAGAAAAAAAGCCGTATCACCGGGTTGAGCTTGCAAGGGGAGGTAGCGAACTACGTTTTTTGAAGGCGCCCAGGTTTCACTGTCTGAATATTCCGGGTTGGGAATAACATAGCCTGGGCCCACGCGCACGACCTGGCCTACATTTACATTGTCTTGGTCTACAACCGTAGCTGGTAGGTACAATCCTGTTTTCGTTTGCCTCTCCCCGTCATCTGGACGTATCAAGACGCGGTCGCCAACTATAATAATCTCGTCCATGTGTTCAAGCCACGTATTCAAGCCATTATCTTCAAATTGAAAACGCACGGTTATTAGACCGTGCGTTGTAGAAAATGAGGTAAAGCTGTGGTGGTTCCGCTTTACGGATGTAATGATGAGGATATGCCGGCTTACAGTTGGAAAACAGCCAAAATAAGCAAACCAACTACGCCGACACCTACAACCATTACGCGGATAAGACGATCTACAGGATTTCTCATGACAATGCCGCTTTTAGGTGGGTGACTCATGGTTGCTATACGCAGGTTGAGGTAGTTATTTAAAAAATAACGATTTAAGTGTTATAGTCAACAAGATAAGCAAGAAAAAAGCGGTGACTATTATTTTTTAACGCATTCTTAGAATACTAAAAATGATTTTAGCCATGCACTTTTGGATTTCTTTGTGTTATCCAAAGGTTTAGTCTACCTATAATTGATTACCACTCGTTCTCCTCCTTCGTAACACCCATCTCAATAGGCGTAGGATATTCCTTCGTAAAACAGGCATTGCAATAGCCATGAGGAGAGGAATTTGCGCTGTGGACCGCAGTCTTGAGGCCCTCTTTAGAGAGATATGCAATAGAATCTACACCCAACCATTCAGCCATCGCATCAATATCTGAAAACTGGTTGGCAAATAATTCGTCTTTACTTGGGAAATCCATACCATAGAAGCACGGACTGATAACGGGGGGAGATGAGATTCTGAAGTGAACTTCTTTTGCGCCGGCCTCTCGAATCATGTTTACGAGAAAACGAGCAGTGGTGCCGCGTACGATGGAATCGTCTACGATAACAACAATCCGGTCCTTAAGTACCCCGTTAACTGTGTTGAACTTGAGCCGTACGCGTGTTTCTCGGCTATTCTGCCCGGGAGAGATAAAGGTTCGCCCTATATAATGATTACGGATCAGCCCTATCTCGTATCGGCAGGGGAAACCAAGTTTGATACACTCTGAGACATAGCCGAGTGTTGCTGTATTAGAGGAGTCGGGGACGGAGATTACTATCGGGGATTTTTCCCCTTCAGAGACAGCCGGGACAGGGGCGTCATGAGCAAGCTGCTTACCAATCTTTCGCCGCACCTTGTCTACCATCTCTCCGAAGACCATCGAATCTGGTCGGGAAAAATAGATGTACTCAAAAACACACTGGCTTACAGGGTATTTTCGAGGCATGTCAAAGCTCTTAAACGACTCATCCTCAATGCCTTCTCGATCAATAACCAGGATTTCTCCAGGATTTACATCTCGTATGTATTCAGCTCCCATGAGGTCGAACGCGCACGTTTCGCTGGCAACACAATACCCGTAGGAACCCGTATTGGGATCTTTGATACGACCAAGACAGAGAGGGCGAAATCCGCTTTGATCTCTCAATGCAATAAGACTCGTATCCGTCAATAGCACAAGGGAGAAGGCGCCTTCCAGTTGACTCACCGCGTCTATAATCTGGTCGATTTGTTTGCGGCGGCGGCTTTGAGCGATCAGATGTAATACGATTTCGCTATCACTGGTAGACTGAAATAGAGTACCCCTTTCACTGAATGATCGCCACAATTCACGGGCATTCGAGATATTGCCGTTGTGTGCAAGGGCGAGATTACCTTCGCGGTAGTGCACCTTCAGAGGCTGAATATTGGCTCTATTATTGGCTGCACCGCTGGTTGAATACCTGTTGTGTCCTATAGCGGACATACCTAGAAGTTTATTCTCGAAGATGTGAGGATCTTTGAAGACATCAAGCACGAGTCCATGGTCCTTGTGCGAAGGCATCATCCATCGTTGCTTCTGCTCATCATAGGTAGAGGTAACGATTCCAGAGCCTTCTTGGCCTCGGTGCTGAAGAGCATGCAATCCTAAATAGGTTAGCTTGGCAGCTTCAGAGACGTTGAATATTCCAAAGATGCCACAATGCTCTCTAATTTCTTTCATAATACCGGTGTTGTGTCTTCAGTAGGTGGTAGCACTTGAATTAGGACGCGCCCAATTCGGTGGTTTTCGATGGATTCTATACGCATCTTTATAGAGTCGAAAAACAGTTCGTCTCCTTCTTGAGGAATTTCCCCTTTCAGGTGGAAGATAAGACCTCCGAGGGTATCAAAATCGAATTCTTCAGTATTTAACTCAAGATTTAGAAGATCACTAAAATCATCCAGATGAATACGTGCATCACAAAGATGAATGGATTCACCAATCTGCTCATGAAGATCTTCCTCTGCATCATCAAATTCATCTCTGATATCTCCAACGAGTTCTTCCAACACGTCTTCCATGGTCACAAGGCCGTCTGTGCCCCCATAATCGTCAAGAACGATGGCTAGATGTTTCTTGCGGGTCTTGAAGTCTTTGAGCATATCATCGAGCGGCCTGCTTGCTGGTACAAAAAACGGCTCGCGAGCAATGTTTCGCCAGTCAGGTACGATGTCTAAATGGCTATTTGAAGGGATATAGGCAAGCAAGTCCTTTGCGTATACAATACCGATCACATTATCTAGATGCTCTTCATACAACGGAAGCCGTGAATGGCCCGTAGATTGAACAAGTTGGATAGCATTCTGGAACGTCATTGTCGTAGAGATGGCATGCATATCCATGCGATTAACCATCACATCCTGGACTTCAGATTCTCTAAAATCAACGATAGAGTGAATGAGTTCACGTTCCTCTTCTTCGATGGTGCCCTGTGCTTCGCCAATGTCAGCCATAGCCTTTAGGTCTTCACCCGAGAGAAAATGTACCTCGGGTTTTCCATACCCAATGGAAGAATGAAACCACTTGGTGATTGGCCTGGTCAAGGGTTTACTTAATTGGTGAAGTACAAAGGCAAAAGTAACACCTCGCAAGGCAAAGGGGAGGGCTAGGCGCGTAGCAACGATTTTTGGGGTAATCCTGCGTGCGATAATGAGCAGCACAGATAGCAGTATGATCGTAGCGCCAAATATTACTTGCCGTGAGCTATTTAGCAGTGGAGGATACGTGTAGAGCGCGTGGAAGAGTAGAACTGTAAAGGTGACGGATAAAATTGAAATGACGGTTCGCAATACGAGGAGAAACTCATTCTTCTCTTCTATCAGGGTCAATAAGCGATTACTTTTCGCATCTTTTCGCTCCTTCAGCTCTTCACTAGCGCTGCCATTGAGCGATTGTAACGAGCGTACGTAGCTAGACGTGTAGGTAATTAATAGCCACAGTGGGAGCAAGATACTCAGGGATATCATACTCCATCCTAACTCAACGAGAGGCGGGTCTGTTAGAGGAGAAAGGAACGATGCAAAAAACGAGGAAGGTTCAGGGTCAGGGTCCAATGCCGAGAGGATGAAACTCCTGGTTGGTTAAACAAAATAAAAAATGCAAATCGTGCTCTATGTTATTAACAAAGCAAAGACATTGCCATACTATTAAAAAACGTTAAGCCCTAACCCCTGGTTCCACCAGGGAGGGCAAGGTGCAAAGTAAAATTACCCTGCACCTTGCACCTTGAACTTTGCACGTTCTAGAAGTATTGCCCACTCACAATGATGAAGACGAGCACGATAAACACCGCAATCGGGCATACGAATTTGACGAGGAAACCCCACAGCGACGTGGCTGGCATAGGATGATTACCCAATTCAAGAGCTTCCATAGCTTTGGGGATACCCCACTTCCACCCAACAAACAGGCAAATCATGATAGCTCCAATACTGAGCGAGTAATTCCCCCATATATTGTTGTTAAGCGTCAGGAAGTCCCAGGCGCCAAAAATGCCATTTGCTCCCAGTGCAGGTACGGCTCCTTGAGATAGGGCTGAAGGAACAGCAAGCACTAAGCAGACGCCGCCAAGAACCCAGGCTGCCATAGTACGGCTCCATCCTCGTTCGTCTACGAAATAACAAACTACAACCTCAAGTAGACTGATGGTTGACGTGAGGGCAGCAATAGCGAGTAAGAAATAGAAGGCCGTGCCTACGATTTGACCAGCCGGCATGGCGCTGAAAATGGTTGGGAGTGTCACGAATACGAGGCCAGGGCCGCCTTGAGGATCCATGCCCTGTGAGAAGAGGGCAGGGAAGATGATCAATCCAGCCAGGATGGCAATTACGGTGTCACAAATCCCAACTAAGACACCACTCTGCCAGAGATTGGCGTCGTCCGGGAAATAAGAGCCATAGGTGATCATGGCACCCATGCCCAAACTCAGGCTAAATAAGGCCTGCCCCAACGCGCTCATCACAACGGGAAGGCTGAGCTCAGAGAAATCAGGGGCAAACAAGTAGGCAACGCCGTCCATGCCGCCAGGCAATGTCATCGCCGTAATAGCAAGCACGACCAGAAGAGCGAAAAGTACAGGCATCAACACCTTGGCGATACGTTCGATACCACCGGATACCCCTCCACGAACAACAAGCACAGTCAGAACAAGGAATACGGCGGTTAACCCAATCGCTATAAGTGGGTCCGTGGTTATTTGCGTGAACAGGTCAACACTCTGTTCTCCTGTAGTGATTGATGCAAGTCCACCACTGATGCCCTGGTACAGATAGCCTACCGTCCATCCTGCAATCACAGAATAAAAGGCAAGGATACCAAATCCTGTTAACACCCCGAGGCCCCCAACGATGGGCCATAATGATTTGGGCGCCAGTGCTTTGAACGCGCCTACAGGGTTTCGCTTTGTAGTACGCCCTACTGAGAGTTCTGCGAACTGCACAGGGATACCAATGGCAATGACGAAGAACAAGTATAAGAGAACGAATATACCTCCACCTCCTTCACCCGCTGAATAGGGAAATCGCCATATATTACCAAGTCCAATTGCTGAGCCAGCTGCAGCTAAGATAAATCCGAATCTAGAACTCCATTGACCTCTATCCGATGACGCCATGTATTCAAACCGTCTTTTGGTGGGAAGTAAAAGAAAGATGTGCTGAGTAACACCTGAACGTGTATATGATACACTGGGCGTCATATATATACGCAATACGCTTCAGCACGTGGTATATTAATGCAATATTACCAGCAAGAAAAGCGAAAATCAAGGGTATAAACCGCTGATCCCATAAATCATAAATGCTTCATGGGATTGGATATGAGTTATTCTTCAGACTCGTTCGATATGCTGGAAGTCTGGAACTCAGTAAGAAAGAGGGCCTGGCGTAACGCACCCTCTGAACCGGTGGTAATAAGATGCTTCAAGTAGCCGATCCATTCATCGAGTTCTGTACGGCTATAGCTGGCCAGGCTAGATAGACCAATAATATCCCGATGCGGAGTATTGTTGGGGGTTTCTTCGGCAGCCCATAATTGCTCATGGATTTTCTCCCCGGCCCGTTTCCCAATATACTCAATATCGATAGAGGTATCTGGGGCCATCATGGCTATCATCCGCTCCACCAGCCATAAAATGCGCACGGGTGGATTCATGCGTAAGGTATACACCGGGGCAATATCAAAGAGCAAGGTTTGCAAGATCAAACTGCACGCATCGTGAACGGTCATGAAGAACCGCTCCATGTCGGGATGCGTCACGGTGACAGGGCCACCCTGGGCGATCTGTTCTGCAAACAGCGGAACCACACTACCCAGGCTTCCGAATACATTGCCGAATCGAACCGTTTTGGTTTTTACGCTCCCATTTGCTGAGCGGACATACCATTCGGTAAATCGCTTGGTAGCGCCCATGATGCTGGTAGGGTAGACGGCTTTGTCCGTAGAGATAAAGATAAATTGATCCACGCCGTGCTTTTCGCACGCATGAAGCAGATTTACGGTCGCAAGCGCATTATTCTCAAATGCTGCAAAAGGATGCCGCTCCATCATCGGGACGTGCTTGTAGGCCGCGGCATGAAAGACTATATTCGGATGTGCAGACGCCAAGAGGGAATCTACATGCTGTGTGTCTCGAATATCCAGCAACTCAAAAGCAATATCACACGTGGAGAGATGTGTGCGCAGCGTATGTTCAAGGTGAAACAGGTTAAATTCACTGAAGTCGACCAGGATAAGCTTTCTTGGATTGAGTTGCGCAACCTGCCAGGAAAGCTCTCTTCCAATAGATCCGCCCGCACCAGTGATCAGCACTGTTTGATCGGCAAACTCATTGCGCAGCGCCGGCTCATCAATCGTAGCCGGCGGGCGATTAAGCAAGGATTCCAGCTCTAGTGGAAACATTGCAAATGGGTGAGATGCATATCTTTGATCTGCCATGGAGTGTTGCTTTCTATCGGGATTTTATGCACACAACGTCAAACGGATTCCATTCCTAAGTAGCTACTACCAGTTGCTTTTGCGGTAATGCCTGAATACTGTCCTGTAATATATGTTCTAAAGGGCCTGCCATTTGGGAGCGATCAAACAAAGTACGTGCAATACGATACCCATTTCGCCCTGCACGGGTTGTAATCACTGCATTGTCGATGGCTCTGCCGATGCATTGGGCCAAGGTGATGTCATTCTCAGGGGGGACATACCATCCACACTCGTGCGTTTCAACAAAGGATCTCGTCCATCCATCATTGGTCACAATGACGGGCGTACCCACCGAAAGGCTGTCAAAAAACTTGGCTGGCGAATTAGACCGAAGAACAGGAAGATCGATAAAAGGGACCAGGGATACATGGGCCAGCCTGAACCAATGAAATATATGATGGCGTGCTACAGGAGGCAATACGGTGATATTGCGCAATCTGTCTGCAGCCTCTTCCAACGCCGATTTGTAGAACCCGTCTCCCATAAAAACAAATTGAATGTCCTTACGGTGCCGAACCCTTTTTGCGGCCTCGATCATCGTGGGGATCGCATTCGCTCGTCCAAAGGTGCCCGCATACAGGATGACGTGTTTGTCTTCAAGCTGATGCTTTTTCTTTAGCTGCACGATCTCATCATACGTCGTTGCTTCTGCAAGATGGATATCCGTTCCGTTCAACAAGGTGGTGACCTTGGCGGAAGGTATCCCCTTGCTCAATACATGCTCTTCCATGTCTGGAGAAAGCGTAATAACGTGTGCTGCTGATTTATACAGGTTGTGCTCCAATTTTGTCAATTTCCGCTGCAACCACTTTGGTTTGATTGCACCCATTTGGATCGGGAAGTCTGGCCACAAGTCGCGTACTTCGAATACCCACGGTATACCTCTTAATCGCCCGATGATGGATGCTGCCCAGGCAGCGGTTAACGGGGTGGAAGTCCCAATGATGATATCCGGCTTCTTGAGCAACAATCCCTTACGAATAGCATGCCAAACAAATCCGACAAATGCTTTTAATCTCGCCGGGATGGACATCGCATTGGTATAAGGAACAGGAAAACTGTGTACTTCGACGCCTTCGGGTACCCATTCATGCAGATGCGTTTGCCGCTTATTCTCCCAGACATCGGATGTGAGGATGGTGACATCGTGATGGGTACTCAGGGATTTGACAAATTGATAGTGTCTGCCAGAGGCTGGGCAGTCCAGGTTATGATAATATTGATAAACTAATAATATGTGCATGGATCGCATCAGATGATGCTGGCTATATCAGGGGGAGGAGTAGGTAGGATTGATGCCTGTTGGGCCGTACGTACCTGTACCGGATAACAATGCAAGAGGAGTCCGGAGCAAAATTTTGGTATCGAGCTGGAAGCTCGCTTTCTCGACGTATTGAATATCCAGTTCGATCCGTTGGGGCCAGTCGATCGCATTTCGGCCATGAATTTGAGCCCATCCTGTGATACCAGGACGAACAGAAAGGCGTTTTCTTTCGTGCTCTGAATAGCGCTCAACCTGGTCAACCAATGTTGGTCTTGGGCCTACGATGCTCATGTCGCCTTTCCACACGTTCCAGAGTTGAGGCAATTCATCAAGCCCCCATCGCCGGAGAAATAATCCCAACGGTGTGGCGACGGACGTTGGATCAGAGACGTCATGATCCTGAGGCAGAAGCGTCCTGAACTTTAAAATAGTGAACGGGACGCCGTTTTTGCCGGCACGAGTCTGTGTGAAAAAAATAGAGCCGCGTCCTTCAATCCAGATTGCCAGGGAAATGCAGAGAAGAATGGGAAGAAGAAACAGGCAAAGAAGGATACACGTGAATAGATCAAATAACCGTTTAGCAAAGGTGTACATGTTCCTTAGATATAGGCTGGAAAGAATGCGTTACTATTAGAAATGAGAAGGGTCGAAGTGAATCAATTATATATAGTCTTTCAGGTATGAATAGTCCTCTCTTTTCGAGTAAGTTGCGGAAGCACAGATGCAAGTACTTCGGCTACTCGTGAGACCTCATCCGCAGAGAGTGTTGTAAAGAAGGGCAGTGCAATGCTTCTGTTTGAGATCGATTCGCAAATCGGAAAATCTCCTTCCTTATATCCAAACGTATCTCTATAAAAAGATTGGAGATGAATGCTGGGAAAGTAAGGTGCACAACCTATGCCCTGTTCCTGAAGAAGTTTCAACGCAGTGTCTCTTGCTGCTTGCCCGAAGTGGCCGGCCAACTGAATTACGTACACGAACCAACTCCGAGTACTGCCCGGAAGGGGTTGAGGTACATGAATGTCGGAACGCAAAGGGGTCAGTGCATCTGCATACAGATCGGCAACACGCTGCCTGTTTGCCAGTAGCTCTGGGAGCCGTTCGAGTTGAGCACATCCAACAGCAGCGGATAACTCGTTCATTCGATAGTTATACCCAAGGCGGACATGATCCATTTTGTGCGTCACGAACCGCCCCTGGTTGCTCATAGACCGGCATAGATCCGTGAGTACATCGTCATTCGTCGTAATACACCCGCCTTCCCCTGTAGTAATTTGTTTGTTTGGATAAAAACCAAAAGCAGCAGCTCGGCCCCATGCACCGATCTGAATGCCCTCTATTTCTGCTCCGGGGGCCTCACACGCGTCATCGATCAGAATTAAACCGTGTTTATCCGCTATTTCCTTAAGGCGCGGCCAGTTTGCCGGCTGGCCAAACACATCAACAGCTAAGAGGCCTTTTGTTGCGGGCGTAATAGCAGATTCTATACGATCAGGATCGATTGCAAGGGATTGTGGATCAATATCTACAAAGCACGGAGTAGCCCCCTCATACAAAACACAATTGCTGGACGCGACAAAACTGAAAGGCGTTGTAATCACTTCATCGCCGGCCCCAATTCCTGTGCCTCGCACGATCAAATGGAGCGCCGCTGTCCCACTGCTGACTGCAATGGCATGCTTTGTGTTGCATAGGGTTGCCATGCGTTGTTCAAACTTCGCAATCATCGGCCCCATTGCTAATCGCGAAGAGGCCATGACCTCTTGAACGTACGAGCGTTCTAACTCGGAAATGTCTGGCTTTGAGAGAGGAATAGGAGGGTGTTGCATCGGTACAGAACAGAAATGTGCACGTTTCGTTAGAGAACCAACTTTGTCAATAACGCCAACTCTTTTGAAATTCCGTGGCGATGGTATTCAGGGATGATACAATACTTTTGAGGAATAATGTAATAGTATTTAATTGTAGTACTCATATTATTGATTGAATCATTCGATTATTAAACGCTATCCATCCTTCTATACCGCCAGTTGGCTTCTTTTCTCAATATCAGAAATACGCCTAGAACACCAATCGAATTCTAGTAAATAGTTTAATTATCATGTACAACGGAAAGAGTGCCTTTAGCTCTGTTGTATGGGCCCTCCTTTTAGGAATATGTTCGGTAACCATACCTGTCTTTAACAGCGCACACGCCCAAGGTGTGCCCCAATCGATACAAGATCAACTCAGCGAAATGTCTCCTGAGGAAGCTCGGCGTGAAGCTATTCGCCTCGGGCTTGACCTCAACGATCCGGAAGCTGCGATAGCGCGAGCCCGGGAGCTAGGTGTGCCGGAAAGCCTTGTCCAACAAATGCTGGATGCCATTGCATCGGAAGAAGAAGAGGAAGAACCGGGCCTTCAGCCAGGGATGGAAACGGACAGAGATGTGCCTCAACTGAACGGCCGGCCCATCTTTTTCCCAGAACAATTGGTCCTCTCGCAAGAAACCCAGCTGCGCATTAATGAAGAGGAAGACGGCCATTTTAGAGTCGTTGATACGGTGCAGGTTCGCGTGCCTATCCGAGATGATTTGTCGGGGATAAAGGAAGTTGAAATGCATCTGTTTAACGATGCACAAACGGACACTGTGACCGCGGAGGTCGTTCGCCGAGTATTGGGGAGTAAATACGAAGGAATGTGGCAAGGTGATTTTTACATCCACGCCAACGTTGAAGCGGATAACTGGAACCTGTTCGTACATGTTACAGATGAGCAGGGCAATGACAATATTATTGACACCGAAGAAAGCTTCCCGATTTTAAGGCCAGGGCAAACGATCGTAGAGGAAGATTCGACGATGATCGAGGAGGAGTTGAAATTTTTCGGGTACGAATTGTTTGCCGCTCCAACGGCATCCTTTGAACCTGTTTCCAACGCTCCCGTCGATGCCGGATACCTCGTCGGACCAGGAGACGAGTTGCGGCTCATCATGTTTGGCGCCGCTGAATTCCAGCACGACCTGATCGTTGACAATGAAGGACGCATCTTTGTACCCAACGTGGGGCAACGAACCGTTGCAGGGAATCGCCTGGATGCGCTCCGAAGTGATCTTCGCATCTGGCTAGCCCAAAGTTATGCGGGTTTGATCGCAGAGCCACCCGACGTACTCATGGACCTGTCCGTAACCCGCCTCAAACCGGTTAACGTATTTGTACTGGGTGAGGTATCGAGGCCTGGACGCTTTCCGCTGCCCAGTAACTCGTCGGTATTTAATGCGCTCTACTCCGTTGGCGGACCAGAAACCTCGGGCAGTCTGCGAGATATCCGGGTGATCCGGCATGGCAGCCAGGTGTACTCTGTGGATATGTACGAGTATTTGTTGTCCGGCTATTCAGATGGAGATGCACGCCTGCAATCGGGAGACAATGTCTTCATCCCTCCAAGAGGGAAGACGGTCACTATCGATGGCGAGGTGCACCGGCCGGCTATTTATGAGCTTAAGGATGGTGAGACCTTCAAGGATCTGCTTGCTTATGCCGGCGGACTCAAAGCAGAGGCTTATACCCAACGGTTCCAGATCGAACGCGTTATTCCATTCGAAGAGCGGGAGGACCCCTTGATTGTTCGCGAGGTGTTTGATTATGACCTGGCAAAGGTGCTTAAAGACACCGAACCGGTTGAGATTGCGGATGGAGATGTCGTCACCATATTTGCCATTCCCGATGCAACCAATCTGGCTGCACAGAGGCAGGTTCGCTCGGTGTCGGTGACGGGTGCTGTATTCAGTCCAGGCCGCTATCAGATTAGCGGAGATGTTCGGACACTGCGCGATCTGGTGGGTAAAGCAAACGGACTTACAGGGGATGCGTATTACGAAAAGATCGAGCTGTATCGGCTGACCGACAAGCTCAAAAAGGAGGTGGTATCGCTCAATCTCAATGAGGTAATGAACGATATTCCGACGCAAAACCTGGTACTGCAACCGCAGGATAGCCTCCACATCTTCTCCTTGAATAAGCTGATCGATATCCCCCAAGTCAGGATTTCTGGCCAGGTAAGGAATACTGGAGAATTCGACCTGCTGGAAAACATGACAATCGTCGACCTGCTCTACAAAGGAGGAGGGCTGGCCGATCCTGAATTCATGAAAGGCGTCTTTCCCGATCGCGCAGATCTGTTTCGCGTAAGCGAAGATGGGCGCTCTGAAGAGATCATTCCGTTCCATCTTGGAGATGCCCTTTCCGGTAAAGGTGATGCAAATAAATTGCTTCAAGCAGGCGATGAAATCAGAATCTATCCGCTGAACGTAGAAGTACCTTCTGATCTCTTCGTGACCATCTCCGGCGCGATAAAAGAAGAAGGGACGTACAGGTACAGGGAGGGGATGACGCTCGAAGATTTAATCTTGCAGGCCGGCGGATTTGAAGAAGGGGCTTTCTTAAATGGCGTCGAAGTGACCCGAGTGGATTCTACTCGTGAAAACACAGAATTGGCAACCAGTATCCTGGTGCCTTTTATGTCCTATGTAGATACTGGACAGCCAACCTTCAGTTTAAGGCCCGATGGAAACCGGGATAAAGCGGCTTCGGAATTTGTGCTGCAGCACCTGGATCGGATATATGTCCGTAAAGACCCCAATTACCGGCAGCAACAAACCGTCACCGTTACCGGAGAAGTTCAGTTTCCAGGGTCGTATACCCTGCTTCGGGAAAACGAAACGTTGACGGAAATTATTCGACGTGCCGGTGGTGTTCTACCTTCAGGCTATCTGGAAGGTGGCCGCTTGATTCGTGAAAACCTGCAGGTGATCGTGCAAATGGACAAAGCGATTACCGGAGACTATTCAGCGGATATTGTTCTACTTCCTGGCGATGAGATCATCGTCCCACTGCAACCCAACACGGTAGCAGTGCGTGGCAACGTCGCGAACGAAGGCCTGATTAAGTTCGAACCGGGCCGTCGTGTAACGTACTACCTGGATCGAGCAGGTGGTTTGCGAACAGACACAGAATCTATTCTCCTCACACAGGCGTCTGGAGCCACCTTCCGCGTAAAGCGAAGAGGGCTGTTTAAGTCAAACCCTGTTGTGGATGAAGGCGCCCTCGTATTGGTTACGCGTAAACCACCCAAAGAACCGGGTGAAGGCGTAGATATCAGTAGAGCCATCGTCGACGGCCTTGCAATTTTATCCAGTACCATGACCATTATAGTACTGGCCAATCAAGCGTTTAATAATTAATGAGCGATACAGATGAACATATGGACCAGTCCAATGGGCACCTGAATCATGATTCAGCACTGCCTTTAGACGACAGCGAAGAGGATATCTCATTGATTGATATCCTTCTCATCGTGGTTCGCAATAAGCGAATGATTCTGATGTGTGCCGGAGCTTTTGCTGTATTGGGAGTTCTTGTCGCCTTGTTATCAGCGAGAGAGTATACCTCGTCGGCGAAGCTGATCCGTGAAGCGGAGTCAGAGGCGAGTGCGCAGTCCTTTGGTGGAGGCAATCTGTCCTTTCTACGCGGGATGGGCTTGAATGTGGGCGGAAGCTCTGCAGGATTGACCCCGGATGCGTACCCGGATATTGTAAAAAGCCGAGAAGTCCGATTGGCTGTTGTACGAGACACGTTTTACTTCCCTGACCAAGGGCGAGAAATGACGTATGTCGAATACACAAACCGCCCCCCGGGATTTGGTGAATTGTTGGTCGACTATACAATCCGCCTTCCCTGGACGATAAAAGACAAACTCTCTGGCGGCTCTTCTTCAGGAAGTACTCCTACAAATGGATTGTACCCTACGGAGGAAGAGGAGAACGCGCTTGTGGAAATATCCAAAACATTGGGCACGAGCCTGGATGTAGACACGGGCCTGATGACGATTTCTACCTCTAGCTCATATCCGACGCTTTCTGCAGCCATTACACAGAGTTTTGTCGACCATCTTGTAGAGCGTGTTCGGGAGATACGAACCCATAAATCAAGGCGCAATCTTGAGTTTATCGAGGATCAATTTGCCCAGGCTGCCATCGCACTCCAGCAAGCAGAAGATGACCTGGCGAGGTTCCAGGATCGCAACAACAGTATCCAGAGAGCCCGTCTTATGGTCGAGAAAGATAGATTGGAGCGGCAGGTGATGTTTAAATCTGATCTCTACAGCTCTCTGCAAGCCCAGTTAACCCAGGCCCAGGTAAATCTGCAGCGCAGCGAACCCATTATCACGTTACTTGAACGTCCCGTTCCTCCGATGGAACCAGGAGGGTCAAGCCGGTCCGTCATGGTGATCTATTTCTTAATCCTGGGAGGGATCATAGGTGTTGGTATGGCTTTCGCAAAAACCTTCCTCCAGAAGCGAAGTGGGCAAGAACAAGAGCGTCTCAAGCTCGAAGAAATTCAGCGAAGTTTACCCGTGCAAAAAATTGTTCAGCGCTTTCTTCCTGGGCCCAAGGTTAACAAGTAGATCGATTGTTTAAAAAGCTTTTAACGTACGGATTTGGCGAGAGCGTTGCTCGCGGATTTAATTGGCTGATTCTGGCCTTGTTGCCCTTGTTTACCACGGATCCGGGAGAATATGGGATGGTTGGGCTGATTGTAGCTCTGGAAGGGATTGGGATGAGCATTTTTATGGCCGGCCAGGATCGATCCGTACTGCGCTACTATTTTCATGACAAACGTCCAGCGCTCTTATTATTTACGGTCTATGTTCTCTGCGTTATAGCGCTCATCCCGCTGTGGATGGGCATCGGGGCCGGATCATTATTTACCGATACCCTGGCAGGTATTCCCTATTTCCCCCATATCCTTTTGCTGGTTGGGGTGATCTTATTTATGAATCTGAATAAGGTCTATCTGTCCGTACTCCGGGTAGAAGAAGTGCCTCGGAAATACGTGTCGCTCCGGGTTGGTTTTGCCGGGCTTAAGCTGGTGCTTGTCCTTGCGTTGATCACAAACCTGTCGGGAGGGTTGGCTTACCTGGCGGGCGTGCTGATTGCGTCGGTGATCATCTTTGCGATCACCCTGCCGCAGATCTCCAAGAGAGTGGAGGCTTCGTTTGACGGAGCATTGGTCAAGAGACTGTGGATATTCGGCTGGCCGTTTATGTTTCACGTGATGGGGGGCAATGTACTTACCTTTGCCGATCGATTCATGCTAGAGTGGTATCTCGATTTGTCGGCCGTAGGCGCGTATACACTGGCATACACGTTAGGAGGAGCCGTTTCATTTATATATGCCGCGATGTCCATCTACTTTGAACCCTTGATTTACAAAAAAACGGAAGAGCCTGATCTGGCTGAAAAGCTAATGGGGCTTTACAGTACAGCGTGCATCTTGTTTGGGGCACTGTGGGGGCTGGGAATCCTGGTCGCGCTTCCCTTTTTGATCGATCAATTTTGGGGAGAAGCCTATGAATCGATCAAGACGATCGTACCGATCATTCTTGCTGCTCACTTATTGATGCCCATTTACCTGCAAGCAAACTACCGACTCACATTGCATGAACAAACCCGCATATTGGCTACCGGTACCGTGATTGCAGCTGTGGCGAATATCGTGTGTAACATCATTTTAATTCCTGAAAGAGGCGCTGAAGGAGCAGCAATTGCCACGTTCTTGAGCCTTCTGGTGCTGTGTGGCATTGTGTTCTTTTTCTCTATGAAATACACCGGGGTGAAGTGGCGTACGTTGAAGAGCATCCCAGTATTAGTGATCACGCTTATCGGGACCTTCTCTCTTGTATTTGTGCCGTTGCCCTGGATGGCCGTAGCCGTTTTTGTAGGGCTGATTGTGTTTACGGCCATTCATCTTGTGAACGCTTCACCACGGCTTGTTGCTTATTTGAAACGGTAGTGCATGGTATAAAATGACGGTTCGGAAGAACATATTGCCCAACTTGTTTCTGCACGTCTTGCTGCTGCTGACGTCGTTATACATGCTCATACAAAACATCGCCCAACCGGGTGCAGTGCAGCTTCTGTTTATAGCGTCACTTTGTACGATGGGGTGGTATGCGGCTCGGCACGTGCCTTTCCCGAGCCTGTTTCACTGGTTTATGCTCGCCTATGTGGCGCTCTTCTACTTTTATCCGGTCCTGCTTCCTGCGTTAGATATCTCCTTTAAAGCCTCGGATCGTGTCGTGGCCGGGTATTGTTTTATGGCTGCGGGTGGGGTGCATCTGTTTGTGATCACGTACGAGCTGATGCGAAAGACCAAAAGCCTCAAAGATCCTACTCAGCAGGACGCCTTTCATATTAATGAGTCGAAATTGCGCCTGGCTGTGCTTGGTTTGGTGTGCGTGAATGTACTGGGGGCACTCCTGATGATTGTTGATGCAGGCTCGATCTCAATGAGCACTGTGATGGATATCATGACCACGAGCCGTGCAGACCGTAAAATCGAGTCAGGTGCATTAAGCTTGTTGGGGGCGTATTGCCTTATCGCAGGTGGGTTGGCGTTTGTGCTGCTGCCGGTGTATGCACGCAAAAG
>JAHQVL010000157.1 GCA_019634345.1 Rhodothermaceae bacterium | reverse complement strand
TGAAAGGCCCGTCACTCCTGCCCACATGGCCTGTTCAATCGTGCGAATCTTGATCAGTGCCTGCCGGCCCGTATCCGTTAACTGATACACGCGTTTGTGGCGCCCTCCCCGCTCCGGAGTCGCCTCTGTCAGATAAGAGGTCAATAACCCTCGCTTGGACAAACGCTCGAGCGGTGTATATATAGAACCGAGCGACCAGTTTTGCTGTGTGATGTCAGAAATCTTTTTTCGGATCGGCAAACTATACGCGCGATCCTGCAATTTCCAAACAGCCAGTAATACAAATTCCTCCGAGCGAGACAGCAATTTCATGGGTACTTATCGTCATATGTTCCAATTTGCAAAACATACAATAAGGACAATAGGGCAAACTTCCAAAGTAAACCTTATCGGCTTGCCACTTTGGGGCTGGCACACCCCTCTGTCCCTTTGGACATCTCCCCTGGAAGGGGAGAATTCTCTTTGGGACACCTCTCTGGTATACTCAAACTCATCCTCCCCTCCCAGGGGAGGTGGCCCAAAGGGCCGGAAGGATCAGCAACCTAAAGGTTATGTCTACCCTCCTAATCCGTCTATATACCTGAATAGAGTAAAACTCTCCTCAGCAACACAGGCTCGGTGAATACCCTACTTGTTATCATTTGTACCTCCACCTGAAGCATTACTCATCGATATCTGCAGAACTGGGGTTTATATATAGACGCATCCTTGTACAATGGATATGCAAAACGGCCAGGAATTATCCTGGCCGTTGGTATTATATAGCCCCTTTGTTCGTATAATAGCGCTTAACCTGGATACCAATAAACCTGTACATACCGTATGCGCTCTTTAGACGACACATCGGTTCTTGATCGTTATATTGCCATCAAGGCGCAAATCTCTGAACTAGAGGAAGAACTGGAAGAACTCAAGCCTGAGATCCTCAATGCACTCATGGATGAGCCCAAGGAATTAGCCAACTATAAAGGATTCAATTTTAGCGTACAACGGCGGAAGAGTTATACGTACTCCCCAAAAGTGAAGGAACTGGAAAGCGTATTAAAAGAAGCCAAATCTCATGAACGAGAGGAAGGCATTGCTACGATTGACAAACACAAGGCTATTTTAGTTATGAAGGCTGATCGAAAAGAAGGATGAGTGCGAGCGGTTCACAACGGTACGTTTTGTTCATCTCTTATTACTTTCCCCCTTCCGCAGGATCGGGCGTGCAACGCCCCTTAAAACTGGTGAAGTACCTGCAGGACTACGGGTGGACGCCCATCGTCCTTACAGTGGACCCTGAACATGCTTCATTTCCCGGTATTGACGAAAGCATGGTGAACGAAATCCCAGATACGATCGAGGTGCATCGAACGAAGTCCTGGGATCCGTATTCGATGTATGCATCGATGTCGAGCAAAAAGAAGGACGACGTCGTTTCGGTAGGATTTGTGTCTGAGAAAAAAGCCGGCTGGAAAGACTACCTCGCTCGATGGGTTCGCGCCAATGTGTTTATCCCAGATGCGCGCCGGGGTTGGTTTCCCTACGCATTGGAGAAAGGAAGCTCGTTGATCGCTACAAAACCCATTAAAGCCGTAATCACAACCGGCCCCCCTCACTCCACCCATCTTGTTGGACGAGATCTACAAAAACAATTTGGGCTTCCCTGGATTGCAGATATGCGAGATCCGTGGACCAAGGTGTATTACGCAGATCAGTTTCCAACCACGCCGATCGCTCGGTGGTTTAATGAACGATTGGAGCAGTCTGTCCTCGACAAAGCCGACAGCGTAGTCACCGTCACCCCGTCCATGCAGACTGCTTTCCAGGCTCAAACGGAAACGCCATGCATTAACATCTACAATGGCTTCGATCCCGCCGACTTCTCAGCTCCACCACTCGCTAAATCGGAAGATAGATTCACCCTCTCATTCGTCGGTAATCTTATGGCCGATCAAAATCCATCCGCTCTCTGGCAGGTTATCAAAGAGGAACAAGCGAAGGGGCATTTAGAAAAGCTGCTTATCCAGTTGGTGGGCAATGCAGATCAAGGAGTGCTGCTTGATTTAAAGCGACTGGATTTGTCTCATCTCGTCGAACAGCACGCCTACGTTCCCCACCATGAAGCTATCCAGTTTATGCAATCAGGATCTGCCCTCCTCCTCCCCATTAACCGTGGCCCGGCAGGGAAAGGCATCCTGACTGGGAAACTGTTTGAATACCTCGCCACAGGCAATCCCATTCTAGGGATCGGACCAACAGATGGCGATGCAGCACATGTTTTATCAAACACCGGCGCCGGTAAGATGCTCGATTACGAAGATACACAAGGCATCAGAGACACACTCACCCACTACTATACATCCTGGAAAAACAAAGGCTCTGCAATCACGGTCGATGAGCAGCAGGTCTCGCAGTTTAATAGAAAAGAGCAAGCCGGGCAGATGGCCAGGTTGCTGGATTCCCTAACTTACACCCCACTATATCATCCTCGCCCAAGAACTCATCGTTGTTATTGTAATACCACTTCCTGACTTTGGGCAATCGAATCCCATCGTGCTCTATCTCCCCTTCAAACGTGATGTATTCCCCATCGTTTTTGCTTTCGTCTTTATAGAATCGAGTGCCCACCAGGGCATAGGTCTCGGGATCCAGATAAAAATACCAGGTGTCCGCTCCAACAGACTCCTCGTAGGTAACCTTTAAAGCCAGCACGTCTTCTCCCATAAACGTATCGGTTCGAGCCTGGGAATCGAGTAGCGTGCCTGGATCTTTCAACTTCATGGGCAAACCCAGCATATAGCCATGGTAATCCCTCCATCGAACAATCCCTTCGCAATGGAGCCGGTATTTTTCCTGCTGCTCTTCGGTGTACTCTGTACGACCATCCACAGTGGCTTCGCAGGAGCCGTCTTTTGTAGACGTTTTGATGTCGAGCCCATCCCGCTCCATCTCCATACCGAACATACCGTCGGCATGGCTCAATAGAATGGTAGTGTAGCGGTCTTCACCTGATGGCCGCTTCGACAACAAATCCAGAGAGTGATTTAGTTGATACCAGGAGCCTTCCGGATCGTGATATTCGAGCGATTTATCGAGCAAGTCACTCGCAGAAGGGAGGTCCTGTGCAATACTGGTGCTATGCAGCCCTACAGCAAGAAAAGTGAGTGCACAAAAAAAACGTGTCATCTTTGCCTCGGTGGGTTGATATACTTCTTGGGGTAAAGCGAAGTATAATCTACCAATCCCAAAGCAAAGCGACACGTTTTTCGCAACTTCAAAATGGCTTGTTGCAGTCTAACGTATTAGCTACACGCACCGGAAGCAGGATTGACTAACGTGTTGATGTCACTCGTAAGGCTTCCGCCCACGGTAACACAGATCACGTTGTTATCACCAGCACCACTTGTGGAAGCACTTGTGCCTGTAATAACAAAATTCGCACCTGATACATCTACGTTGAAACAACCGTTGATGTCACAGTACGTCTCACCCTCAGGATCTGTAGTAGGATATCCTAGCATACGTAAATCCAGTGTAAGCCCTGTAAAGTCGATTGGCCTTACACCATTGGAAGTAACAGCACCACCAAACGCGGCAGGTTTTCTTAACCAGGCTTGAGCCTCAGAGGCGATTCTCATTCCTGTCATAACCAACGCGTCTGCGTTTGCTTTTTTCTGGTTTTCGCTAAATGCCTGAATACCTACAACCACCGCCAGACCGACGATAACGATTCCAAGTACAAGGAGAAGGAGTTGTTGCTGACCCATTGTTACTTAATGTTTTTTTGAGAAAAGAAAACTAAACATGCATTATCCGCTGTGTGAGTGGGAAAACGCAGTTGCACACTTCTTCAGACTGTTTAGTTTATAACGTACCTTCCTTCTCGAAAACACGAACACGTAACGGAATCAACGTAAGTAATTCCTTAATCGGGGGCGTGGTGGAGAATGGGAGGCGAATTAAGGTAAGAGTTTATACATTAATATTTTAGCTTATTTTTAGAATTTTACGATTATTTGCTTGAAATTTTGATGATCTCTTCCTGCCCATACACCTCTAAAAGCCCTTTTAACAGCTGATCGGAGACACCCTGGGGGTATCTGACAAGAAATGCCATCCCTCCGTTGTACATATTCGCTATCTCCGATCGTATAGCCCCTGCAGTCTGATTTTTCGTAAAAATGGCGCGTATACTCCGATGTTTGTATCGAACCATTGCATCATACTCAACGAGAATTAGCTGGTTTTCAACACGAATGAGAAGCCCGTCATCATCAAACGCGAGTAATTCGTGGGGCCAAAAATATTTTGATTTGCGGGTCAGCATACTGATATCCGTTCCCATCTTTAGCTGCATTTCTGCAATAGGACCCGTCGCTTTGTAGTAATGCCGTGGTGCGGCTCCAGTCTTGCACCCACTCAGAAGAGTACCCAGTGCCATCATCATGATTAGTAAGTAGCCTTTCATTGTTCTCCTCCCTTTATTGTTCACAGTAACCACCTCCACCCCAACTCGCCTGGCTCAAAGCGATCAAAATAGCCCCCCCCATGACGCCTGCCGTTAAAAACAAACTCCCTACAACCGAGGGTACAACGCTTTTACCGGAATTGGTCTCGCGGCCAATGGCTTCCATACCAACAACCATATCCAATGGATAGGAATACACCTCAACAAATTCGTCATTCTTCATATTGAGCCCATAATATTGCCCAAGCCCATGCAATGAGTCTGCTGTAAAAACAGCCCCTTTAGGAAAAAGCAATACCCCACCCGTGGAAGAGTGTACGCGCAAATTAGGAGGTGACTCTGTAAGGGAAACGGAATGAGGATCAAGAGGAGTTACCGTGAGATCTTGCACCAGGGTGACGCATCCACTTAGGCTTAACATAGAGCCCATCAAAAAAATCGATATACATCGATGAAAAAGAGAGTATCGCATGGAATTGAAAAAGCACGTTGTACAAATTACGAACAGGGGGGCTTGCCGGCCTGTTCTAATTGTTTACGATAGACTGCCCAACAGGCCGGCAACAGGTACTTTTTCAACGACCGTACCAACTTTGCACTCAAAGCGGGGCTTTGAGTGCGTTTCGGGTTTCGTGTTTCGGGTTGTTTTAGTAAAGGAGGTAGCACCTTCTTCTTGTCATTCCGAGCTTGTCGAGGAATCTATGCATAGCCCCCTCCGCAAAGTCGGGGTGACAAGGAGGAGGGGACCCGCTCTACACCTACTACACGGTCCTCCCTGACTTGATCAGGGATCCATGCAACTTCAATCAGTATGCAGGTTGGATTGCCCCTGGCTCAGTGGCCAGGGCGACAGCGAGGGTTATTGAGAGAATACTACCAGGTAACACCCATTACTTCGGATTCCTCCTCAGCCTTATTCCTGCCAAACCAGGAGCGGCGGGGCTTTTTGATGAACAGGGATTGATCTTGGTGCTTGCATAGGGTCAATGACCTTGAGAGAGTGTTCTTACGTCCTTCTTCCGGCTCGGGAAGCTCACTTAATCGTTCTGAGATGCGAAGGCTGTCGGCCATTTCTTTCCATGGGATCGTTGCCTGGTTTCCAAGTGCTACTTGTTCATCAATGGTCTCCATAAATTCACTGATCCATTCGTGCGCCCCTTCGGCCTTGTTACGGATAGCCAGGTCGATGATGGCAAACGTCTCACCAGGATCTTGGGGGTCCGTCACAACCCGACTCCAGGCTTCGTAGGCTTCTTCATCACCCAACTCAATCGCTTTTCTAAAGAGGCGTTCACCTTCTTCCCTATCTCCATGCTCTCGAATAGCTTTAATCGCCTTTTGCCTGGTAGCGTAGGGGTGATCCATCAAATAGGCCCGCTCCAACCACATCTCAGAGAGCGAATCGTTTTTGCTCGTGATATACTTAAAGGGACCTCGTCTAGCCGTAGTCCGGTGAGCCATGTGTAGAAATAGCATCGCTTCAGTATTCCCTGCCTCTCCTTCATCGTTAAGAGCTTGCAAAAAGGCTTCAGCCCACTCCTTCGACGTTTCCTCACTTTGCGGCCCCCACTTGACATAGGAAGCTCGCCTTCCATTTCTATAGTGGACTCTTCCTTTGTTCGGATAATACATATGAGCCAGCAACCACATTGAACACATATCCCCCTGTTGAGCAGCCTGCTCGGCGTATGGTCTTGCTGCGGTGAAGTTTTCTTCTTTCACCTTTTCAACGGCCCGATCAAACAACTCCTCTGACGTCCCATCAAGGTCCGGTTCACTCCAGTTCATGCAAGCGGTAATTAATAGTCCACAACCAAACAGTAGGACTACCACCCCAAACCAGGAGAACTTCGAGGGCTGTGAGCCCTCCACCTTGCGCCGAACAATCCTACGAATACGATCTACTAACCGACCATCATTGGCTCCCAATACCCATTTGCCAACACGTCCGCTATCTAGTTTTGCAAGAGCCGCGACATAGTCCAGATCATTTCCTAGAGCCTTCGTCACCAGGTCATCACAGGCATACTCTCTCTCAACCCGCATCTGCCGGGACACCCACCAAACAACCGGATGATAAAAGAACACGATCTCCATCACCAACTGCAACACAAGGATCAGGTAATCATGGCGGCGTACATGCACCAGTTCATGAGCCAGGATTGCTTCGACATGAGCTGGCGAAAGGTTTGTAAGAATACTTACCGGCAGCAACACGACAGGCTTCAGCCACCCGATGACCATCGGCTGATCTACATGCACCGTGGCAAGCAATCGAACACTACTCTTTATACCTAATCGCTCCACCAGTGTATCAAAGACCGATTGAATCACGTCATTCTCCACAGCCAATCCCCTTCTTCTCAACCGATACACCCCAATAAGTCCCCCCATCCACCGTACCGAGAGAACAATCACTCCGATAATCCAGAGTCCAACAACGTAAGGCCGCCAGGATAACGTGGAGGCATAGGCCTCTTCGACAGGGTGCTGTGGAGCAGGAGGAGATGCCAGAGCCTCTGTAGTTATCTCACCCTCAATAGGTACGGACTCAATAATTGGTGCAGGTGAAACCAGAGGCAGCTCCTCGGTTATAGGATATACATCAGGCCCCGATTGATTGGTCTTATATATTTGCACTCCTGTACTGACCGGCAGCAAGAACAACAACACCATAGCCGCACAACAAAACGCATAGCGCGCTGATGAGCCGGCAAACTTAAACACCTTCAACGCCACATAGAGTCCTACTCCAACCAATGCCCCTTGCCAAAGAGAATGCACAAGCACGGCCCCCACAGCTTCAAGTATGGGATTATGTAACATGTTAAAATACATTTTAGATATGTTATAGTGTGTCTTGCCTCCCCCAGCCCAAACCATTAGCGCTTTGGCTTTTCATAAAACCAGGCGGGGTCTACAGGTTGGCAAAAACTTCTAAACTCTGGGAATACATGGCTACCTGGAATTGATTGATCTTCGGGTAATGCAGCCAACCGCTCACTAATTCGTAGGCTATCAGCCATTTCTTTCCATGGAACAGTGTGTTCATTACCTGCGGCGATTTGTTGATCAATACCCTCCATCATGTCCTTTACCCAGTGGTATGTACCTGGGGCTTGATTGGTTATGGCAAGGTCTATCGGCTTAAAATATCGATCGGGCGTAGGTAACGTATCAGTAATCGCCCACCAGTAATAGGCCCCTTCATCACCAAGTGCGGCAGCTCTTGCAAACAGCCGGTCTCCTTCTTTGTAATTTCCATTGTCACGAATGGCTCTAACGGCCCTGTGGCGAATGGCATATTTATCACCTGCTTCAAAAGCGCGTTTGAGCCACGTATCAGCCAATGAATCATTGAGAGCAAGACCACCTGTCATAAAAGGACTAAATTTCCATACGCTCCCGTGTAAAAGGTAAAGCCAAACCATTGCATTGCTGTCTCCATCATTGGCTCTCTCCTGGAGCACACTTGCATACGCTTCTGCCCATTTCATAGCTACTTCTTCATCTTCAGCACCCCATTTGACGTTCCTGACAGCTGTTCCATCTCTAAAATAATGTCGCTCAGATTTAGGCTTGTATAATTCAACCAGTAGCTGCATCGAACACATATCCCCCTGCTCTGCCGCCTTCTCAAGATACGTTTTTGCTGCCATGAAATTATGGTCTTTCACTTGCTGCACAGCGGCCTCATACAGTTCATTCGGGGGGGCATCTAGATCGGGGTCACCCCAATTCATGCAGGCTGTCACAAGCAACCCGCAACTTAAGAGCAACACTCCGACACCCAGCCATGAAGTTCGCTGGTGTACGGTGGCGTCTTTACGCTGCACGATCCTGCGGATCCGATCCACTAGCCGGCCGTCGTTCGCACCCAGAGCCAGCCGCTGCCCCCTACTGCTATCCAGATTCGCCAGCGCAGTTACATACACCAGTTCATTGCCCAATGCCTTAGATGCCAGGTCATCACAGCAGTATTCCCGTTCGATCCGAATCTGTCTCGATATCCACCAAACCACGGGATGATAAAAGAACAGGACCTCTATAACAGATTGGAAAACCAGGACCAGATAGTCGTGGCGGCGTACATGCACCAGTTCGTGAGCCAAAATGGCTTCCACATGTGCGAACGGCAGGTTGGTCACCACGCTGAGGGGCAATAACACGACGGGCTTCAGCCACCCGATGACCATCGGCTGATCTACATGCACGGAGGCTAAGAGCTGAACGCTCTGGGATATACCCAACAAGGCAAGGAGTGAGCCGAACGCAGATTGAATCTGTTCATCCTCAACAGCCAGTCCTCTACGTTTCAATCGATGCACACCGACCAGGCTGTTCAACCATCGTAAAGAAAGCACTACCACGCCCAGAAACCACAAAACGACGAGAACGGGGCGCCAGGCAAACGAAGAACTGTACACGTCCTCCGCGGAACGTTGAGCAGTCGACGGAGCCGCTATCGCTTCATTATTCAGAGGTGCTGCTTCCGGTAAAGGAAGAGCCTGGTAAGGAGTGATTCCTTCAGAGCCTTGAAACAACGACGGATCAGACTGGCTCGATAGATAGATTTGCATCCCAGTGCTGATGGGGAGTAAAAAGAGCACTACCAGCGCAGCACTGCTCAGTGCATATCGAGCCGACGCATTCGTGGATTTAAACAACCTTAAGGCCAGGAAAAGCCCCCCGGCGACCAGCGCCCCTTGCCAGAGAGAATGCAACAACGCGGCACCTATAGCTTCCAGGACAGGGTGAGAAATAATTTGGAAATACATAGTTCTAAATTG